>JANOVW010000238.1:0-7719 GCA_031417575.1 Rhodoferax sp.
CCCCCGAAGCGGGGTAACGTGAATTGCCTTGCGATGGCCACAGGGCGCGGCTCCTTGACCTCCCGCAGCCGCCTTGGGCTGCCTCTAGCGCTTGAAGTGGTTGCGCATACGGTTTTCTCGTCTGGCCAAAGTCAACCAATCTGCCGCCAACCCCAAAGCGGCGCAACACCCAGGGCGACTGCGGGAGGTCAAGGAGGAGACGCGCCCGCAGGTGTAGCAAGGCGAAGCGGTTTTCCTCGCGTCGGGGGACACATACGCAGGCGCCCTGGGTGTTGTGCTGCTGCTCGTCGTCAAGCTCACATCAATTTGGTCTTGTTGCCTTGGGTGTTGTGCTGCTGCCAGTCGTCAAGCTCACGGAACTTTGGCACTGTGCCGCCTGCACGGCCGTTGGTTATAGTTACCCAAGAACACCAGCCAACCGGAGAAACCCGTGACCACACCAGACAATTTCGAGTTCATCACCACCCGCACCGAAGCCGGCAAAGTCGGCATCATCACTCTGAACCGCCCCAAAGCGCTGAACGCCCTGAATGCGGGGCTGATGATCGAATTGGGCCACGCGCTCAAGGCTTTTGATGCCGACGCTGCCATTGGCTGCACCATCATCACCGGCAGCGAAAAAGCCTTTGCTGCCGGGGCCGACATCGGCGCCATGGCCAGCTGGGGTTTTGCTGACGTTTATGGGGCTGACTACATCACCAAAGATTGGGAAACCATCCGCAGCATCCGCAAACCGGTGATCGCTGCCGTGAGCGGTTTTGCCCTGGGTGGCGGTTGTGAACTGGCCATGATGTGCGATTTCATCATCGCGGCAGACAACGCCAAATTTGGCCAACCCGAGATCAAGCTGGGCATCATCCCCGGCGCGGGCGGCACCCAGCGTTTGCCGCGTGCGGTGGGCAAAGCCAAGGCGATGGATTTGGCGCTTACCGGGCGCATGATGAACGCCGAAGAAGCCGAACGCGCGGGCCTGGTCAGCCGCGTCGTGCCACTTGAAAAACTGATGGAAGAAACCCTGGGCGCGGCGCTGATGATTTGTGATTATTCGCAGTTGGCCACCATGGCCGCCAAAGAATCGATCAACCGCGCGTTTGAATCGGGCTTGTCGGATGGCGTGATGTTCGAACGCCGCCTGTTCCACGGCTTGTTTGGCACCGACGATCAAAAAGAAGGAATGGACGCGTTTGTGAACAAACGCAAGGCGGTTTTCAAGCACCGCTGATGGGCAAGCCCGCCCGTTTGGGCAATTCGCGCCATTCGGGCGGCAATGAACGGTGCCGCTTTGGTATAATTTCTGGCTCTTGGTGGTATAGCTCAGTTGGTTAGAGCGCAGCATTCATAATGCTGATGTCGGTGGTTCAAGTCCACCTACCACCACCACCTTTTGCTCGAAAGCCTCGCAGATGAAAATCTTCGGGGCTTTTGTTTTTTATAAACAAATTTATATTTAACAGCCGTTATTACTATTTATTTAATATCTGATTGTGCAATTAATACGTGAACAATCGGCTATTTTCTTTCAAACGTAACCACGTGATCTACTTTTGTGCGTATCCCGATCCATTCGCCCAGCGTGTGGTCGTGGTGGCTGGGTACGTGGGCCATCACTTCCTGGCCATCTTGCAGCCTTAATGTGTAGAGAAATTCTGAACCGCGAAACGCCTTGCGGATGATTTCGGCTTTCACCGGGGCATCGTCATCGTGCACGATGTCGTCGGCGCGCAGCAGCACGTCGCATTCGCCGTTGGGGTAGGCACCCGGCAGGGGGCATTCGAGCACATCGGCCAAATCGCCCAGCGGGGTTTTCACCACGGTGTGGCCGTTTTCTTCGACGATGCGCGCTGGAGCAAATACCCCGTGCCCGATGAAATCGGCCACAAAACGCGTGGCCGGGCGGTGGTAGAGCGAATAAGCGTCGTCCCACTGGTGCAACTGGCCTTCATGCATCACGCCAATGTGGTCGCCAATGGCGAAGGCTTCGAGTTGGTCGTGGGTGACAAACAGGGCAGTGGCGCCAGCGGCTTTCAGAATGCTGCGCAGTTCGTGCGCCAAGCGTTCGCGCAAATCGACATCGAGGTTGCTGAAGGGTTCGTCCAGCAGCAGCAGGCGCGGTTTGGGGGCCATGGCGCGGGCCAGCGCCACGCGTTGCTGTTGGCCACCCGAAAGTTCATGCGGAAACCTGCCCTCGGTGCCTTCCAGCCCGACCAGTTTGAGCACTTGCTCCACGCGGGCACGCCGCTCGGGGCGGGGCAGGTGGTGAATGCCAAAACCGACGTTGTGGCGCACATCCAAGTGGGGGAACAAGGCGTAATCCTGAAACACCATGCCGATGCGGCGCTTTTCGGCTGCCAGGTTCACCCCCGCGCTGCTGACCACCTCGCCCGCCAGTTTGATCGCGCCGCTGGTGGCAGATTCGAGCCCTGCAACGGCCCGCAACAGGGTGGTTTTGCCACAGCCTGATGGACCGATCAACACACCAATATCACCTGTGCGCAGGCCAAATGACACGTTTTGAACGGCAGGTTGTGGCCGCCCAGGGTACTGTACCGATAACTGTGAGACTTCAAGAAACATGGGCCAATTTTAGGCGGCAAGTCTATGCAGATGCGTACAATTCTCATTTAGATTAACTGCCTCTCAAACCCCGCGAGCACCTGCCTGGCCATGTCTTTTCGTCGCTTACCGCACATCCTGATGGCGCTTTTGGCTGCCATTTTGTTGTTGCCGGTGTTGGCGGTTTTGACCGCTTGGTTGCCCTTAGGCCAGGTGGCGGGGCAGACGGCGGGCCCAACCGCAGATGCCTACCAGGTGCTGGGTGAAATGGCCCAAACGGTGCTGCCCGGTTATGTTGTCACCACCTTGGCGCTGTGTTTGGCGGTGGGTGTGGGGGTGGCGGTGTTGGGTGTCAGCGTAGCGGCGGCGGTAACGTTGTTTGAGTTCCCTGGTCGGCGGGTTTTTGAATGGGCACTGCTGTTGCCATTGGCCATGCCGGCCTACGTGGTGGCCTACGCGTACACCGATTTTTTACAGTTCAGCGGGCCGGCGCAAACCGGGTTGCGTGAACTGTTTGGTTTGCAAGGCCGCGTGTTGCCGGAAGTGCGCAGCCTGGGTGGCGCCATTTTGGTGTTTATTTTTGTGCTGTACCCCTACGTTTACCTGTTGGCCCGCACGGCGCTCACCGAGCGTGCCGCGCACCTGATGGAAGCCGCACGCTTGCTGGGTGCACCGCTGCGGCGGCGTTTGATGCGGATAGCCCTGCCCATGGCACGCCCGGCCGTGGCCGCGGGCATGGCGCTGGCCCTGATGGAGACGCTGGCTGATTTCGGTGTGGCCAGTTATTTCGGTATTCAAACCTTCACGGCGGGCATCTACAAAGCCTGGCTGGCCATGGACAACCGCATCGCCGCCGCGCAACTGGCTACCTTTCTATTGGTGCTGGTGGCCTTGCTGCTGCGGCTGGAATACAAGGCCCAGAATCGCATGCGCTTTGCCGCCAGCCAGGGTGGTACAGGTGGAAATGAATCGCGTCTGCCGGTGCTGCGGGGCCGCCATGCCGTGGGTGTGGTGGCACTGTGCACGGCCCCGGTGTTGCTGGGTTTTGTGTTGCCGGTGTTGTTCATGCTGCGGCCCTTGCTGGCGCACGGTGTGGAGTTGCCTTGGACGCGTTTTGGTGAATGGGCGCTCAACAGCCTGCGCCTGGGTGCACTGACGGCGGTGTTGGCGGTCGCTTTGGCCCTGGTGTTGGCCTACAGCGTGCGCCGCCGTGCCGATGTCTACAACCAGGCGGCGATACAGCTGGTCGGCCTGGGGTACGCCATTCCGGGGGCGGTGGTGGTGGTGGGTCTGCTGTTGCCGGTGGGCTGGCTGCAGGCCGCGTTTCCGGGCAGCGGCATTGGTGGGGTGATTACCGCCACCTCTTTGGGTTTGGTGTGGGCTTACCTGGTGCGGTTTTGCGCGGTGGCCCTGCAATCGGTGCAAAGCGGCTATGCGCGGGTGCCCACCAGTTTTGACGATTCGGCCCATATGCTGGGGGCAGGTGGCATGCGGCTGGCGTTGCAGGTGCATGCACCGTTGCTCAAACGCAGCATTGCTGCGGCGGCATTGCTGGTGTTTGTCGACGTGATGAAAGAGCTGCCAGCCACCATGGTACTGAGACCCTTTAACAGCGACACCCTGGCGGTGGTGGCCTACCAGCTCGCGCGTGATGAACGCCTGGGTGAAGCGGCATTGCCCTCGCTGGCATTGGTGCTGGTGGGGCTGCTGCCGGTGATCTGGCTCAGCCGCACCTTGCGCAGCCCGAAGCGGTAACATCGGCCCCGATGGCCCGGTACAACCCGGGCCAACCGTCAAAAACCGCTGACAACCCTTCGCAGAATACATCGCTTCGCAGAACCTGAACCATGCTGGCCAAACCCAATGCTCATGAACGCGCCAACGGCGATGTGGCAACGCGGGTGCAAGCCGCCGACCGGGGCACTGAGCCCGAGGCCGTGCTGGAATCAGACCAGGTTTTTGAAAAAGCCGCTGATTTGTTCAAGCTGATGGCGGCACCGATGCGCCTCAAGATCATCAGCAGCCTGTGCAATTCTGAAAAAAACGTCGGTCAATTGCTGGGTGAAATCAGCACCACCCAGCCCAACATGTCGCAGCACCTCAACACCTTGTACCAGGCCGGTGTGCTGGGCAAACGCCGTGACGGCGTGCAGATTTTTTACCGTATCGTGGATGACCGTGCCGCCCAAATGTGCCGGGCTGTGTGTATGCAGATTGCCATCGAAGGCGACCACTATCAAATTTGACCAAACGGGCCAATTGATTTGTGGGTGCAAACATCGGGTTTATCCTTGCAAATCGGCAGGATTATTAAATTACCATTTACTTATATAAGACTTAGTCCATGAAAACTTTTGTACAGGAGTCCAAGTGAACGCTTTCAACCTTCAATACGTCGTGCCCAAAGTGTTGGGGATCGCCATGCCGATCGTCCTGACGGTGTTTTCGGGCTCTGCCACGGCCCAAACCGATGCGCTGCAAGCCCGCAGCCTCGCAGCCACCTGCGCCAATTGCCACGGCACCAACGGGGCTGCTGCACCCGGCATGGTGGCCTTGGCGGGTTACGACAAGGCGGGTTTGGTCAAGGCCATGGCCGATTTCAAGAGTGGTGTGCGCCCGGCCACCCTCATGCATCAGCTCGCCAAAGGCTACAGCGATGCGCAGGTCGAAGCCATTGCCGGGTATTTCGCGGTACAAAAGAAATAAGGGGAAGGTCATGAAAAACACAATCAACCGTCGCGCCCTGCTGCAATCGTCGGCGGGCCTGTTGGGCGCTGCCGGAACCCTGGGCCTGATGTCGGGCTGCGCTACCGGCGCCAGCGGCCCCAAAGTCATCGTGGTGGGTGGCGGCTACGGCGGTGCTACCGCTGCCAAATACATCCGCATGTGGTCTGATTACGGCGTGCAGGTCACGCTGGTGGAGCCCAATGCCAGCTTTGTCAGCTGCCCCATTTCCAACCTGGTGTTGGGCGGCAGCAAAACCATGGCCGACATCACCACACCCTATGACAACTTGGTGCGCCGCCACGGCGTGAACCTGGTGCGCGACATGGTTATGGCGATAGATGCCGACAAACGCACCGTCAAGCTGGGCAGTGGTGCCGAGTTGCCCTATGACCGCTTGATTGTTTCCCCCGGTGTTGATTTCATGTGGGAAACCCTGCCTGGCATGGGCAAGCCCGGCGCGCAAGATGCCGTGCTGCACGCCTGGAAAGCCGGCGCCCAAACCGTCGCACTGCGCCGCCAGCTAGAGGCCATGCCCAACGGCGGCGTTTACGCCATGTCGATCCCGCTGGCGCCCTACCGCTGCCCACCTGGACCGTACGAGCGCGCTTGCCAGATTGCCAGTTACTTCAAAGCTGCCAAACCGCGCAGCAAAGTGCTGATTCTGGATGCCAATGACGACGTGACTTCCAAAGGCCCGCTATTCAAGAAGGCCTGGGCCGAGCGTTACGCGGGCATCATCGAATACCGCCCCAAACACGCCGTGGTTGATGTCGACGCGGCCAGCAAAACCCTGAAGTTCGAGTTCAACAACGACCAAAAGGCCGACGTGCTGAACGTGTTGCCCGCCATGCGCGCCGGTGACATTGCCGTCAAGTCGGGTCTGGCCACTGCGAACAAACGCTGGTGTGAGGTTGACTTTTTGACCTTTGAATCCAAAGCCGCCAAAAACGTCCACGTGTTGGGAGATGCCACCCAGAGCGCCGCGCTCATGCCCAAATCGGGCCACATGGCCAATCAGCATGCCAAAACCTGCGCAGCGGCCGTGGTGGCGTTGTTGTCAGGTCAAACACCGAATCAAAGCCCGATTTACAACAACACCTGCTACAGCTTTGTCAGCCCCGATGAAGTGGTGCACGTGGCCAGCGTACACGCCTACAACGCTGCCAACAAAACCATGACTGTGGTGGCGGGGTCGGGTGGCGTTTCAAGCGCGGCATCGGCGCTGGAAGGGGCCTACGCCATGGGCTGGGCGCAGAATATCTGGGCTGATTCGTTGGCCTGATGGTGTAAATATGGCCTGCGTTGCCCAAGTTGACGAGGCAATGCAGCCATGATGTCCCGGCGGTCAGGCTTTGTTGGGGCGCTGGCCTTCGTCGCGGCGGTGCTGGCAGGTTGCATCGCGGCACCGTCAATGCAGCCAAACGCGCCTGAACCGCGTGCTGTGGTCGCAGCAGAACCCAACACGGGTGCTTCGGCGCTGCCGCCCATGGCAGCGGTGCAGGTGTCTCCCTCCGCCTGGTATGTCGAAGGGCTTTCTGCGGCAGGTTCGCCAGCCAACCAGAACTTCATCTCCAACGCGGGGTTCATCGTTACCCGAACGGGTGTGGTGGTGATTGATGCCTTGGGCGCACCCGCCTTGGCAGAGCGGCTGGTGGCGCTGATCCGGCAAAAAACGGCGCTGCCCATTACCCACGTCATCGTCACCCACTTCCACGCCGATCACGTGTATGGCTTGCAGGTGTTCCGGCGTTTGGGAGCCGAGATCTGGGCGCACCGTGCCGCGCAAGAATATTTGAGTTCAGATAACGCCCGGCTGCGGCTCATCGCCTCCCGCACCGAACTGGCCCCTTGGGTGAACACCGACACCCAACTCACCCCCGCCACCACCTGGCTGGACGGCCCGACCGAGCTGTACGCCGGGGGTGTGCGTATCGTCATCCATCCGATGGGGCCTTCGCACACGCCGGAAGACCTGGCCGTGCACCTGCCCGATGAACAACTGCTGTTTGCCGGCGATCTGGTGTTTCGCAACCGCATTCCATTTGTCGGCCAGGCCGACAGCCGCCGCTGGATCGCCGCGCTGGACGAACTGCTGGCCCTGAAGCCCGCGGTGATCGTGCCGGGCCACGGGGGGGTGTCGCGCCAAAGTGCGCAAGACATGCAACTGACCCGCGATTATTTGGTCTACCTGCGCAAGGCCATGGGTGAAGCCGCCAAAAACCTGGAGCCGTTTGAGGCGGCCTATGCACAAGCCGATTGGGAACGTTTCGAGCAAGTGCCCATGTTCCGTTTCATCAACCGCATGAACGCTTACAACACCTACTTGCTGATGGAGCGCGAAAGTGATTGACCTGCAACGCCGACAGATCCTGACCAGGCCATGGGCGCTGGCGGTGGTGGCCGTTTGGGCCGCAGCCTTGGGTCTGCCGGGTCACGTAG
>JANOVW010000239.1:0-15785 GCA_031417575.1 Rhodoferax sp.
TCGCCATGCCGGCGTCGACCGAGCCGCCGGGGCTGTTGATGTGCAGGAAGATGTCGGCCTCGGGGTCCTCCGCAGAGAGGAGGAGGAGCTGCGCGCAGATCGCATTGGCATTCTGGTCGCGCACCTCCGAACCGAGGAAGACGATGCGCTCGCGCAGGAGGCGCTGGTAGATGTGGTCGTCGAGGCCATACATCCCACCGGCGCCGTTCATCTCGGGCGAGAGGACTGGGCTGGAGTTCTGGTTCACGCTGGCGACATTAGCCGGAAGGTCGGACAGTTCCACGCGACAACCCGCCCTGTTCGCTAGCAGCGGATTCAGCCGTCCCCGCCTTGCCCCACAACCACAGGTCTCCGACATGAAGCTTCCCGCAAGTCTGCGCCTTTCACCAGAATTGACACCTTATGTGCTGTTGAGCCCGTTTGTTTTGTTATTCGCGATATTCGGGCTTTTTCCGCTGCTGTTCTCGCTCTACTTGGCATTTCAGTCCTGGGAACCTACCAGCGGGTTGGGCGCAATGACGTTTGTGGGTTTTGAAAACTATGCGTTTGCATTGAAGGACGAATGGTTTTGGAAGTCACTGGGAAATACCGGATGGCTGGCACTGGCATCCGGGGTGCCACAACACCTGGTAGCGATACCTCTGGCGTATTTCATCCATTCGTCATTCAAACGGCTGCGAAATGGTGTGGTGGGCGCCTATTTCATGCCCTACATAACATCGACCGTTGCAATCTCGATCTTGTTCAGTTCGCTACTCTCCACTGATTTCGGTCTGATCAACGTGGGTTTGCATGCCCTCTCCCAAGTTCCCGGGATTGGCTGGTTGTTTCCCCAAAACCCGGTGGACTGGCTCAATGATCCTGACAATATCAAACCTGCCATCTCGATGATCGTTTTTTGGCGCTATGTTGGATTCAATGTGGTTTTGTACCTGGCGGCGTTGCAAACCATTTCCAACGACATCTATGAAGCTGCCACCATGGATGGTGCCGGACGTCTCCAGCAATTTTGGTACATCACGCTGCCCAGCCTGAAACCCATGATTTTCTTTGGTGTGACCCTGAGTGTCATCGGTGGTCTGCAACTCTTTGAAGAACCCTTCATTTTGACCGGCGGGCGTGGCGGCTCTGATCAGGCCGGCATGACAACTGCAATCTACCTGTACCGAATGGCTTTTGATTTCAATGACTTTGGGGCTGCCAGCGCTATGTCGTGGCTTTTGTTCATCATCGTGGCATTGTTGACCTGGCTGACAAACAAGGCCTTCGCCCCCAAGGGCCCTTCAGCTTGACAAACGGATGTGTCCATGAAAATTCAATCTGACCGTCTGGCCCCTTGGGCAGCCTATTGCGTGGTGGGCATTGGTGCAGTCGTGATGCTGCTGCCGTTCTATTTCATGTTCGTTTTCGCCACTCATTCGCGAACTGAAATATTCAGCCTGCCGCCTCCGATGTTTTTTGGCGATGATTTTCTGAACAATCTGAAGATACTTACAGATCGGATGCCCTTTTGGCGGAATCTCGGGTGGAGCCTTTATGTTGCCTTGGCATCAACCGTTCTCACGTTGTTGTTTTGCTCGATGGGTGGTTATGCATTTGCACTTTTTGAATTCCGCTTCAAAAATGTGCTTTTCGGGTTGGTGATGGGGACGATGCTTTTGCCCTCGTTCATGAACATGATTCCAACCTTCATGATCATGGACCTGCTGGGCTGGATTGATCAGCCACGCGCACTGTATATCCCCGGCGCAGCAAGTGCGTTCGGTATTTTTCTGATGCGGCAGTTCGTCACGTCGTCTATCCCGAAAGACCTGATTGAAGCGGCGCGAATGGACGGTTGCAGCGAAATGGGGATTTTTTGGCGCATTGTGCTGCCATTGCTCAAGCCGGCACTGGGAACTTTGGGGCTCATCACCTTTATCGCATCCTGGAACAATTTCATTGGCCCGCTCGTAGTCATGCGTTCACCTGACATGTACACCTTGCCGCTGGCACTTCGCAGCCTGCAGAGTCCGGTGAATACGGAATGGGGCGCTTTGATGACTGGCTCGGCGATTGCAACCATTCCGTTGGTGATCCTCTTCTTGCTGTCTTCCCGGCAACTCATTTCGGGTTTGACGGCTGGCGCTGTGAAGTGAGGCTTGAACAAAGCATTTCCGATCTTTCCGATTTAACAAGAATAACTTTTGTCCATGACAGCACACCAGCCCTCTGACCTGATCACCCATTTTCCTGCCGAGTTTGTTTGGGGCGTGGCAACCAGTTCATTTCAAATCGAAGGTGCCGCCAACATAGACGGCAAGGGTCGCTCAATTTGGGACACTTTTTGCAAGGTTCCGAATGCCATTGCTGACCACAGCAACGGTGATGTTGCCTGCGAACACTACTTCCAGCTCGAGAGTGATCTCGACCTGATTGCAAGTCTGGGCGTCAGTGCGTACCGGTTTTCGGTGTCCTGGCCCCGAGTCCGCCCTGGTGGTACAGGCGATTGGAATGAAGCAGGGCTGTCTTTCTATGAAAGGCTTGTCGATGGACTGCGCGCACGGGGTATCAAGCCGTATCTCTCTTTGAATCATTGGGACTTGCCGCAAGAGTTGCAAGACGGTGGCGGATGGGCGAACCGGGAGACCGTGCACAGGTTCGTCGAATATGCCGTTGGAATCGCGGCGAGGCTTGGTGATCGTGTGACAGCGATCACTACACATAACGAACCATGGGTGATGGCTGTTCTTGGGCATGAAACCGGTATTTTTGCCCCAGGCATAAAGGATCGGGCAATTGCGGCTCAAGTCTCGCATCACTTGTTGTTAAGTCATGGCATGGCTGTCACTGCGCTGCGAAAGATGGGCTGCCGCAGCAAGTTGGGGATCGTTCTCAACCTGTCGCCGATACACACCGCAACCGACTCCGTAGCCGATCAGGCTTTGGCCCACCTGGAGGATGGCAAACTCCTGCGCTGGTATATGGATGCTCTGTTCAAGGGCCATTACCCCGCCGATGTGCTCGTCCATTTGGGCCTTGACCGCCCCCGGATCGAACC
Source organism: Rhodoferax sp. (assembly GCA_031417575.1). Classification (GTDB taxonomy): domain Bacteria; phylum Pseudomonadota; class Gammaproteobacteria; order Burkholderiales; family Burkholderiaceae_C; genus JANYCG01. The sequence goes on from JANOVW010000239.1 coordinate 3,041, forward strand.
CGGTGACCTTCAAGCTATTTCAGTACCCATGGACTTCCTGGGCGTGAACTATTACTCCCGCTCAGTTATCAGCGCCGACGGCCCGTGGGATGTCCACAAAGGGGGTCGCGAGATCACGGATATGGGGTGGGAGGTCTACCCAGAGGGGTTGACCGAGCTACTGGTTCGTCTGCACACGGACTATCCGGTGCCTCCACTTTACGTCACTGAAAACGGCGGTGCTTTCAAAGACCAAATGATCGATGGTGAAGTCAACGATACGCCTAGGACTGATTTCATCGCCCGCCATATCGCGGCGGTGGCCGATGCCATGCGACACGGTGTGCAAATGGAAGGTTATATGGTCTGGAGCCTGATGGACAACTTCGAATGGGCTTCCGGTTTCGAAAAGCGGTTCGGAATCGTTCATGTCGACTATGCAACCCAGAAGCGTACGCTGAAAGGCAGCGCTGTGTGGTACCGCAGTTTTTTGCAACGCCAAAAGCTTGCGCGCAGACCTGATGACCTGAAACACACAAAAACCGCGAATGCCAGTTATGGCGCAGTCGCCAAAGGAGCTTGATATGGGACAGGTTTCGTTAAGAGGTTTGCGCAAAAGTTATGGCAAGGTCGATGTCATCAAAGGCATTGATCTTGAGGTGCATGATGGAGAATTCCTGGTCTTCGTCGGACCTTCTGGTTGCGGAAAATCAACTACCTTGCGAATGATTGCAGGTCTTGAAAGTGTGACTGCCGGTGACCTGCTGATAGACGGCTTGCGCGCCAACGACATGCGTCCCGCGGATCGGGGGACCGCCATGGTGTTCCAGAGCTATGCCCTGTATCCCCACATGACCGTTGCCGAGAACATGGGGTTTGCGCTGAAAATGGCCGGTATCCCGAAGGCCCAACGCGAGGAGCAAGTCGGTCGCACGGCAGAAATTTTGCGAATGACCGAGCTGCTCAACCGATATCCCAAAGAGTTGTCTGGTGGACAGCGCCAGCGGGTCGCCATTGGACGCTCAATTGTCCGAAAACCAAAAGTTTTCCTGTTCGACGAGCCGCTTTCAAATCTGGATGCTGCCTTACGGGTCAACATGCGGATTGAACTTTCCAGGCTGCACAAGGAACTGGGAACAACGATGATTTACGTCACGCACGACCAAGTGGAAGCCATGACTCTTGGGAACCGTATTGCCGTTTTTAACAAAGGCATCGTTGAACAACTTGGCCCGCCCATGGAGCTTTACAACCAACCGGTCAACGAATTTGTCGCCACGTTTATTGGCGCGCCACGCATCAACCTGGTTCCACGACCCCCCGCACAAAATCCTTCGGCAGCGCATAGCGCGTTGTGGAATCTCCTGGCTGCAGGTGCACCAGCCAGTGCAGAACGCGCAGGATTGCGACCTGAGCACCTGCATGTAGCTACAACGGGACAAGGCATCCCTGCGCAAGTTATTTTGGCTGAGCACTTGGGCGACTCGTCAATCATTCATTGCCGTGTCGAGGGCATTTCCGATTTGCTCAGTGCCAAAGTAGGCACCGAGCATACGGCCATTGAAGCGGGTCAAACGATTGGGTTGGCACCCAACCCGGATTGGGCATTGGTCTTTTCAGCCGATGGTCGTTTGCTTCCTTCTGCTATGGGATCGCCCCGTGCCTAACGCGATCAGCAAGCCGCGATGGAAACTGGTTTGGCGTGACGAGTTTGAAGGTGATCAGATCGATACGACCAAGTGGGATTTCGATTTGGGAAACGGCTTCTTTGACTATAAAACGCACTCGTGGGTTGAGGGCTGGGGCAATGAAGAATTGCAGTACTACACCCGCGAGCCTGAGAATGTTTCTGTCAAAAACGGTTTGTTGACGATTCGCGCCTTGAAGGAATCGCTCAACGGGTGTGGCTATTCTTCGGCGAGGCTGAAAACACGTCAACGCGATGGGAAGGCCCTCTTTTCAAAACTCTACGGAAAAGTCTCTATTCGCGCGAAAGTTCCTTTTGGAAAAGGCTTGTGGCCTGCCCTCTGGATGTTGCCGGTGGAAGACAAATACGGTGGTTGGGCAGCCTCAGGCGAAATCGATCTCATGGAAATTGTGGGGGAAAAACCCCACGAAGTTCTCAGTAGCATTCACTTTGGATCTGTTTATCCTGAAAGGTCCTTGGTTACGCATGTCCACAAACTCCCAGGGGGGAGTACCGTCGCCGATTGGCATATCTACTCGGTGGAATGGGAGCCTGGAGAAATCCGGTTTTATGTAGACGAAGTACACACCAACACCTTGTCCTTTTGGTGGAGCTGTAGCAAGACAAAAGATGACAAGGGTATTCAGCCCAAACGACAGGCTGACCTAAACCCATGGCCCGCGCCATTTGATCAACCTTTCTATTTGGTAATGAATGTCGCCGTGGGCGGCAATTTTCCGGGTATCCCCAACGCCCAAACAAAATTTCCAGCTGAATTGGTCATCGACTACGTCCGGGTTTACGACCGGGTTGGTGGGTACGGCGAGGTAAAACCACGCGGCAATGCCGTTCTGCCCTTTCACAAGAAAAAAGCCTGACACCATGTCAATCATCAGAGACCTTCCTGGTTCCGCTTATCGAAATCCCAACACCACCATGCTGGATGGCGGGATCCAATCGAACGCCATTGATTTGCCAGCGGGTGATTCCGTTGCGTCGCGTTCATTTTCATCAAGCAAAGATGTGGCTTCGTTGGCCGAGTCGGTGCAGATTTGCCTGCAAGAATCAATACATGGCATTTGCTTCAGTCCTTATGTGGATGGACAGGGCCCGGGCACCTTGATAGATGCCGCGCAAATCAGGTCGCGGCTCAAACTAATTAGCGCCAAAACCAGCTGGATCCGAAGTTTTTCGTGCACGGAAGGCAACGAGCTTATTCCGGCTGTTGCACGTGAGTTCGGACTCAAAACGCTCGTCGGCGCTTGGCTTGGTACCGACCGGGATATCAACGAGCGCGAAATTGACGGCGTTATCGCAGTAGCACGCGCTGGCCATGCTGATTTGGTTGCAGTGGGCAATGAGGTTTTGCTGAGGGAAGACCTTTCAGAGGACGAACTGCTGGCCTATATTCATCGGGTGCAATCCGCACTTCCAGGCATCCCGGTTGGATACGTCGACGCCTACTACCTGTTTGAAAAGCATCCGCGCATCACCGCTGCTTGCGACATTGTGCTTACCAACTGCTACCCGTTTTGGGAAGGATGTCCGCTGGAAGAAGCAATCAGTTATATGCAACAGATGTATCAGCGGACGGTAGCCGCAGCGGCTGGCAAACGCGTCATCATCAGCGAGACCGGCTGGCCCAATCGCGGGACGGCCTTTGGTGGTTCCATTCCGTCGGAGTCTGGCGCAATGCGCTATTTCATTGAGACGATGAATTGGGCTCGGCGTGACAACGTCGAGGTGTTCTATTTTTCGGCCTTTGACGAAGCCTGGAAGGTGGGAGCCGAAGGTGACGTTGGCGCCTATTGGGGAATTTGGGACAAGGATGGAAATCCAAAATACACCAACCCAAACCCCGTTTGAATAATTGACGTTTTCTGAAAACCAATGTTGAAGTTTCCAACTGGCAATGCTATTTGCTACTCGGGTTATCGAAATGGGCAAAGTCCTGACACGCAGATTTACCCGTCCGTGGATGAAATACGCGAAGACCTGCTAATTCTGAAACAAAACTGGCGTACGTTGCGTCTTTACGACTGCAGCCTGCACGCGGAGCGCGTACTTCAGGTTATTCGGTCCGAGGGAATGAATTTTCAAGTCATGCTCGGGGCGTATTTAGGTCCGGAAATGAATAACTTTGGTTGTCCATGGGGTGGCACCTATAGCGAAGAAGTACTGGAGGCAAGCAAGCGCGCGAATCAGAAAGAGCTGGAAAAACTAATCGTGCTTGCAAAGCAGTATGAGGATATCGTTTTCTCTGTGGCCGTCGGCAATGAAGCTACTGTCGATTGGACTGATCATTTTGTTCCAGTCAGCCACATGATTGAGTACGTAAGGCGTGTGAAGAAATCCATTCGTCAGCCGGTGACCTTTTGTGAAAATTATGTGCCGTGGCAACACAAGCTTCGAGACCTCGTGCCAGAAGTTGACTTCATCTCTTTGCACACTTACCCGGTTTGGGAATACAAACACATTCACGAAGCGTTGGAATATACAAAAGACAATTTGCAAAGTGTTGCGCGCCTCTATCCCGGCAAGCCAATTGTGATTACCGAAGCGGGCTGGGCAACCAATTCGAACGGGCGCGGGATCCAACCCGAGCACTCATCACAGGAAATGCAGGCCATCTACTATGCTGATTTGATGCAATGGAGCGTTGAAGCAGGCGTGCTCATTTTTGTGTTTGAGGCATTCGACGAACCATGGAAGGGGTCGCCGGATCCTATGGAGCCCGAAAAGCACTGGGGCTTGTTTACCGTTGATCGCATGCCAAAGCTGGTGATGCAAAGCCTTTTCCCTTTGCAAAAGTAGATTGTCAGCCGCGCGTTTCAAAAATGAGTCCGTCCATTTCAGGCTATGACTTTCTGTCGGCTCGGGGCCATCCCCCGGTCGCATGTGTCGACGTGGGTGGAACCAAAGTAGCGGTTACTGTTGTCGACGATCAAGGGCGACGCAATCGTGTATTCGAGCCCACCGTCAAAACAGGTGAGCGAGACGCTCTTGCACAACAGATCATCCGGATGGTGGCCCAATGCAGTGAGCTTGGGGGGCTTGCCATCGGGGATTTGTCAGCTGTGGGGGTCTCATCGTGTGGCCCGTTTGTTCTGGTTGACGGATGCGTAGAGTTGGCCGCTCCAAACATTTGCGGCGGCATGGCTGGTGGTCGGCATGACTTGCCCAACAGTTGGGAAACAGCCGTACTGGAAGCACCGCTTCGCCAGTTGTTTCGCCACGTTAGAGTGGAAAATGACGGCATAGGCGCATTGGAGGCCGAGCGGCGGTGGGGTGCATTGAATATCGACGGCATCCCTTTAGCGAACTGCGCTTACGTTACCTGGAGCACCGGCATCGGTGTCGGGCTTTGTGTTGATGGACGCGTATTGCGCGGCAAGAATGGCAATGCCGGTCACGCAGGGCACCTTTTTGTTACCGATACTGAGGATGCTTTGTGCGGTTGCGGAAATGTGGGGGATGTCGAGTCGCTGATCAGCGGGAGCGCGATGTCACGACGTTTTTCCCACTTGGGATATTCCGATTTTTCGAAGTTTTTTGATGCCTATTACGCGAATGAAAAAGAGGCCGTCGCTATTTTGGACGATCTTTGCCGGGTCATGGGTAGAACGCTCTATAACCTCATTGCAACCCTCGACTTGCAACGCATCAGCATTGGCGGAAGCGTGTTTTGGAACCATCGTGAACTCCTGCTTCCAAGACTGAAGTCTCACATCCACGGAAAGCTCTCAGCATTGACCGATGGCTGCGAATTGGTACCTGCCGGATTGGGCGAGCAAGTGGGTGACTGGGGTGCTTACGCACTGGTTGCGTAACTTCACACTGCTGCGCGTGAGCCGGGTCAGTCTTTTCGGCTGCTTAGGTAGGTGGCAATCGAGTGTGGCGGAAGTGTTGTAACCACTGACTGGCGATCGATCGTTAGCCTAAATTTAATCTCCGCCTCAGTCCGATTCATCGCTACGGCAACCACATCGCCATTTGGGTTGACAAAGGCGGTTGCCTCAATCGACTGAATGGAAGCAGCACACAAAATACGACGCGCACCCGGTTTTGTAAAGCGCGTTATGTGGCCCATGTAGTAGTAGGAACTTTGGTGCAACAGGGCTTCGTTTTGGGTATTGATCAGTATAGGCGCACTGCATAGGTTCCCTACGTGATTGGGCCCACCGCTTTCATCCAGTACCAAATTCCAATCGATCCAACCGACCGTCCAGCGATTCAAATCGTTGATCATGGAGCGGGCGTAGCGTTCACCCAGTGCCCATGAACCCGTATGCGGACCACCTTCTTGGCAACCTTCGGTGAACAATAATTTTTTATCTGGCCATGCATCGTGTACCAATTGAACATGGTCGAAATGATCTTCTCCGTACCAGTGAAATCCTGTTCCCCATACATATTGGGCGGCTTGTTGGTCTGCAAAAACAGTGCCTGCACGTTCAACCATGAGGTCGCGGTTGTGATCCCAAATGACGATCTTGACTGAATCCAACCCAGCTTGGGACAAAGCAGGCCCCAGATGATCGCGCACGAAGTCGCACTCCTCTTGCGCGGTGTAGATGCAAGAGTCCCATGTTTGAGTGGCCGCGGGCTCATTTTGAGTTGATACGCCCCAAACAGGTATACCTTCGTCCCTGTAAGCTTGTATAAACTTCACAAAGCACTGAGCCCACAGGTGAGCATATTGCGGCAGCAATTTCCCCCCTTGATTCATCTGCCCGTTGCTCTTCATCCAGGCGGGCGGGCTCCAGGGGGAAACGAGTAGCTTGACCGGTTGGTCCGCCATCGCGAGCGCGGCCTTAATCATGGGAATAAGCGCTTGGCGATCACGGCCAATGGAGAACTCCTTCAGGCCAAGATCGTGAGGATTTTCAGCGTGCGCGTAGTTGCCCAACGAAAAGTCGCAACTGTTCATGTGCACCCGGCAGAAGGAATAACCATGCCCATCCGCGGCTGAGAAGTAGTCATTGATGACGCGCGCGCGTTTTTCAGGGCCGAGTTTCAACCACGTGATTGCGGCGGACTCTGTGAAGGCGGCACCAAAGCCCTCAATCTCCTGAAACGTTATGGCCGAATTGATCCAGACAGATGGAAGGCTATCTGGTTCGCTGGTCAATGCCAGGGGCTCCTGCTCGGTCAGTCTATTGCTGGAGTCGCAGGCAGTCAGGAAGTGGCGGATCATCGCGGGCAAAGGAGACAAGTTGCAAACGCAAAGCCAACGATTGCTGATTGGCCTTGCACCAGCGATTTTTTACTTGCTCCAAAAGACCGCGTCGATGTTCAGTTGCGTTGTTTGTCCAGGCGTATTGCCCGTATCCTTGTAGACATCTGAGATGATGAATCGTGACAGCACATATCGCAGATCCAGTTTCGGATTTGCAGCCATAAATGCAGAGACAGGAATCGAAACCGTGCACCAGACCCCGGTGTTGCAATAGCCATATTCGCCGTTGCCAAGCAATAGGTTTGCTTCTGCGCCGCTCCTGTCATCTGTATCGGTTCCCACACCGATTTTTATTTTGCCGGCGTAGTTGGTTTTGATGCTGAAGTTGATGCGACCCGTGGTTGCAAAGGCAGAAAGGTTTTCGTTGACATCGGTCGAGGAGTGGTACAACAGCCCCCAACCGTACACCAGCGGTTTGGGTGCAATTGAGAGACTCCGCGGACCATCGCCCGGGGCAAACGTCGTTGCATCATTTTCATTGCGGGTCACAGTCGATCCGTCAAAGGCATCCCAGACTAGTCCCGGGCGGAATTCGCCGGCAGTTGCGGTATCTGCGTAGATCGTGTACCGGTTTGCAGTCAGGGCCGTCGCAAGTACCGGCGGCTTGAAGTAAAGTGCATCTGCATCCGAGTACTTCCGGTCAACATCTGAAGCGAGGACAGGCTCATATACCCACGTGCTGCTCGCAGGGTTCTTTGCTTGGATCACAAAACGCGCCTGCCGGTCGACGTTAAACAGGCCCCATTTGTCATCTGAACCTTTCCAAGGTTCGTCAAATGCTTCGAAATAGACAATTCCCTTGGGTCCATTTCCACCTTTTGTGGCATCGCCCCACGCCAAAAGGCGGTCGTAATACATTTTTTGGTTGACCGGGTGGGCTTGAAACTTGAACAAGCCCTTGCCCGAAGCGTCAACAGCCATCCAGCCGGTTTCGCCGATAACGATGGGAAGGCTTCCTTTGCCTTTTGAGTCGAGATAGAAGCGGGCTGCGGCATAGTCTTTTTTGGTTTTTTCTACAGCTGCATCCATCATCGCAAAGGCACGCGCACTCGCGTCCTGTGGCACACCCAATTGCTTCCAGTCCCAATCGGGCCGAATATCGGTGTCCGTGAAATCACTATAGGGAATATCCAACACGGGATAGGTGTGGATCGAAGCAAAGTCAATCTGAGCGAACACTTCTGATGCCTGATAGCTGGCATCTTCTGAGTAGCCCGCATAAAAGGCCCAGTTGTCATCGGTGGTAACGGGTTGTGCTATTTGGTCACGTACGTTTTTGATGTGTGCCGCCATGGTTGCTGTGGGCACCTTGACGAAAGACCAGGACACCATCGTTTCATTTCCAACACTCACGGCCTTGACAATATTGGGGTAACTATTGGCCAATGCGACGCAACGCGCCATCTCGTCCTTGTTGGCGGCATCGATCATTGCCTTCACTGCGGGGTCGGTAATGTAGGTGGTACTGTTGATATACGCACCGAGCATGACCTTGATGTCGATTTTGTGCGTGCTGATCAGGCGTAATGTTCTTTCGCCCACCTTTTCGCTACTGTCAAACAAGCGAATGACACCGATCCCTGCGGCTGCCATGAGCTCCAAATCTTGTTTAACCATCGCGTCGGTTATGGTTTCAGTGTCCCGATTGGTTGAACGGAACGGTGAGTATGCGACGGCACGTCGATCAAAGAAGTCTGATGGGAGCGGGCGTTGTCCAACAGTCACCACACCCAGATTGCTGACGGTTGTCTTGCCGTTAGCTCCGTTGTCGGTCGTTACACCGCCGCCGCCACAAGCGGTCAGGATGGCGATGGCGCAGAGTGCTGCGTAGTGCGTCGTCATCTGCCAGACACTGCGCATATTGTGGTCTTTCGAGCTGCCTGCTGAATTGAATTTCATGCTGTATTCCGATTGTCTGTTTTTAGAATGTGTAAACCATTCCAAGGGTGAGCCATCGCCCTTCCGTGGTAATTCGGGAGTCCACATTGGTGGCTGATGCGTTGCCAGGCATTGACATGGGCGAAAGTCCCAATTTTGCGTAACGCACCATACCGAGGGTCGACTCGAACTTCCATCCATTTCCGAAGTTGTAGGCTGCGCCAAAGGTATTGATTAGCGCTGAATTGGTCTGTCCACGATCACTCGGATTGGCCGTGTCTGCGGTACCGTGATGAACCATCCCCGTCGAGAAAGTCCAGGGCCCCATGAAATAGCGTGCACCCAGCAGAACGTCCACTGAGTTCGCTGCGTAACCTTTGAAGCCGGTGCCAACCGGGGTGTTGAAGTCTGCATTGAAGACTGTCGTGTAATTGTTGGCAAAAACCAAGTCGGCGCCGCTCCATTGGTTTCGCCGCAAACCCCCCGAGAGCTCAATGCGTGAATCCGTTGTGTAGCGGGCCAATAGGAGGGCAATACTTTGTCTGTTGCCTTTGAAAGCCAGGTTTGTATCGTCGGCGGAAAAAGGCGTCACTCCGCTGAAAGGACTTTGGCCCCAAGCGCCCGCGCCGCCGTTGATGCCGTCCTGGTACATCATGTCCAGCGCCAAGCCACCTCTGCGATATTGCGCGTAGAGTTCAAGAAAACTCGGTTTCAGTCGGGTGAAGTTTGTGTTTCCTTGGTCGTAGGTAGCCTCCAGATAGAGGTCACCGTCCGCCACGTCAAAGTTGCGGGTGCCAACGCGTATGGCGTTGGCCAACATACCGTAACCTGCTCCGGTCGCTCCCCAAGCATCTGACAGACCCACGTTGCCACCATAGGGATAGTTTGATTCAGCGTAGGCCCGCGACACCATGGATCCGACGATGAGTTGACCGTAATCCTCGTGTCTCAGCGCCAGGTTTTTTTCATACCAATAGTCAGGCACGTCGACCGTTCCCCCGTAACGTATTTCGGGATCGCTGCCGTTGACAGAACCTTGACGCCAACGTTGACTGAGCAAACCCGACAATTTGAACCCGCCTCCCAAATCCACTTGAGCCTTGAGGTAAGGCTGGACCTGCCAGTTGGTGGTGGTTGCATCGCCAAAGGTTCGCCCAGGAATAATGGCATCGGCAGCACGCAAGTGCTTGGGCGCATTTCTATCGGCAACTTGACAGTTCAGGCAATAGCTGCCTTGCTGCGTCGTCGCAAATTGGGCAAATCCGGTAAAACTGAACATTCCGTCAGGGCCAAAATCAATTGCAAGACTCGGCGTTGAGGCCAAAATCAGCAGCAACATGGCCCCCGCTCGTTGCGTCAACGCGTTGCGAAGGGTGGATGGGTTCGGATTCATGTGTTTCTGTAATGAGTTTGCTTGAAAGCGCTTTCAACCAGAATGGATGTTCCGCTTTTTCGTACCGCCCTGGTACCGTGGTTTCCCTAGGTCAGGCGGAAAATACGCGCCCAACTTTTGTCCAAATGGATCGGGTATCCACCTAGGGGTATCCCAGCACCCCACCAAAAGAAAGCGCTTTCATAATTGGGTATTGTCTTTTTTATCACGCAGGATCCTGTCCAAGGAAGCCACACATGAAATCCGCCCTAAGCCGCGTTGCACTTTTGCTTGCCGCCTTGAGTATCGTTTCGGTCACCACTGCCCAGCCAGTCAAACTGGGCGCTGGGGGCTATACCCTTGCGCCAAAACGTGGTGATGCGAGTGTGCCCAAAGCCCAGTTTCGGAACGACGCCTTGAAGAGCACGGCTGCACAGTCCGGTCAGTGGTACTCCACTTTGCTGTACAACCCGACTCCTGAGGCCATTTTTGTACAACCCATAACAGTTCGGCCGACAAAGGCGGGTTTAGAGTTTGCGCTGCCTTCCAAAGAGGTTGTTCCAACCGTGCGACTCGACACTGTTATTCAATATCCGCATCGAGAGCCACTGCTGATATCGCCCATGGCTTTCTCACCGGGTCAGTCCATGCTGGCAAAGGCAAGTGACTGGTCTATTGACATGTCAATGGGCAATGGCAGCGACAACATGCTGGTCACGGTCGCACATGGCAACCCCTATGCCCAGGTGCAAATATCCCGTGGGGACATCAAGGTCAACCTGCCGTTTGCAGGCCCGGTAAACGTCGGAGCCTCTGATCCGCGCATTCTTTCCATCAAACTTAAAGACAAATCGTATGCCCTGTTTGGACCTACAGGGGTTCGATGGGAGATGCTTTCGCCGACCGAATGGGTAGCACGCATGCCCGTCGGAAAAGGCTACCTGTCCGTTGCAGCTTTACCCGACGCAAAAGCCGATACTTTGTCGCTATTTAGTCGACATGCCTACAGTTTCATTCAGGCGACCCAGGTCGATTGGAAATTTGACAAGGTTGCCAGCCGTGTCGAGACGACCTTCAGCGCGTCAACCCAAGCCATGGAGGGCTCGAATGTTGGTCCGCTGTTGGGCTTGTACCCACATCAGTGGTTTAACAACGCCTCGGTCGAATCCAGGTTGGGCGCTGAATACGACACGATCCGAGGAAAGATCAAGCTTTTGGCTGCGTCTACCTTCAAAACAACTGCAACCTACAACGGTTTTGTTCCCTACTGGCCGGCAGTCCCAGAGGGCCCTCGGAGTGGGGATTTGCGCGATGTCATGAAGGTTGACCAACGAAACGCCCGTCGAATGATGCTGGAAGAGGGGCAAGGCCCTTATTGGCAAGGTAAAGGCTTACAACGCATTTTGAAACTGATGGATGTTGTTGAACAACAAGGCGACGCAGAAGGGCGTGACCGGCTGCTGGCTTTGGTCAAGGGGCGGGCAGAACAATGGTTCAAAGGTGAAGATGCACGCCGTTATTTCCATGTGGACAAGGACCAGGGAATTGTCGCTAGTTATCCAGAAGAGTTTTTTACTGTGGAACAGCTGAACGATCACCACTTCACCTATGGCTACTGGATCCGTGCGGCGGCTGATATTGCGCTTCGCGACCCAGCGTGGGCTTCCAAGGATCAATGGGGTGGCATGGTTGATTTGCTGATTGCAGACATCGCCACGGCCAAGCGCGGCTCACCGGAGTTTCCTTTCTTGAGAAATTTCGATCCGTATGAAGGGCATTCCTGGGCCTCCGGAATCGGCATGGGCGATATGGGCAACAACCAGGAATCATCGTCTGAAGCCACCAACGCGTGGGCAGCACTGATTCTTTGGGGTGAAATCCATGGGAATCGCGAGCTGCGGGATTTGGGAATCTACCTGTACACCACTGAAATCGAAGCGGTTAACCACTATTGGTTTGACATCCACGGCAAGGTATTGGCACCCGAATACAAAAATATCGAGGTAAGCCAGCTTTTCGGGGGCAAGTATGCCCACGACACGTGGTGGATCGACGATCCACGCCAGATCAAAGGCATCAACATCCTGCCGATTACAACGGCATCGGTTTATCTTTCGAAGAGCCCGGAGTTCGTAAAAAAGAACGTTGCTTCCCTCAAGCCCGAAATTGAGCTGTTTGAGTCCCGCGGAAAGCGTGTGACGCCGCCCGACATTTGGCAAGACATTTTTGCCCAGTATTTGGCCCTGGCAGATCCTGATGCGGGTTTGGCTCGGTGGAATCGTTGGGGCTCATTTGAATTGGGTGATACCCGTAGCCACGCCCTGCACTGGATGCTCAGCCTGCAAGAAATGGGAACACCCGATTTCAGTGTCACGGCAGATACTGTTCTTTACAGTGTGTTCAAGAAAAAGGATGGCAAGAAGACCTACCTTGCCTTCAATGCTGGCAAAGCTCCAATTCAGGTTAGTTTTTCTGACGGGCAAAAACTGACGGTCGCGCCCAACAAGTTGGCACGTAGTCCGTGACGTTGAGGTCTTGTTTTTGCGCCCTGCCGTTCGTCATGTCCGCTTGTGGAGGAGGCGGCACTGCA
>JANOVW010000240.1:0-1685 GCA_031417575.1 Rhodoferax sp.
CGTGTTGGGCGTGGCCTGGCCGGCCATGCGCACCGGGCTGGCGCAGCCCATCGAGGCTGCGGGGCTGATCACGATGGTGGTGACCGGCTGTTCGGCGCTGTCGGGGTTTGCCAGCGGCTGGGTGCTGCAACGCCTGCATGCTGGGGTGGTGGTCACAGTGAGCGGTGGGCTCACCGGTTTGGCCTTGACGGGTTTCGGCTTTGCACCGTCGTTTGCCTGGTTGCTGGCAGCGGCCATTCCGCTGGGCTTGGGTGCCGGTGCAGTCGATGCCGCCATGAACCACTTTGTGGCGCGGCACTATTCAGCCCGCCACATGAACTGGCTGCATGGATGCTGGGGCGTGGGCGCTACGCTGGGGCCGGTCATCATGGGGGTCGTGTTGGCCCATTCAGTCACTGCGGATTTGGGCGGAGCAGGGGCCGGGGCCGGTGGCGACTGGCGCCAGGGGTACCTGGTGATCGGTGCGTTGCAGTTGAGCCTTTCCGTGGCTTTTTTGTTCAGCCTGAAGCGGTGGACGCAGGCCTCGCCTGTCGTGTCGAATGCGGCATCCCCGGTAGCCCCCGCACGCGACGCGCGCCGGCCCGTGCCCGCCATCGCGCTGTGGTTGGCCCCTTTTTTGTATTTTTTGTACGCGGCCATTGAAGTTGGTACATCGTTGTGGACGGCTACGGTGCTGATTGAGCAACGCCACCTCAGCCCCGCCACGGCCAGTGCATGGGTCTCGTGTTTTTTTGGGGCCATCATGCTGGGGCGGTTTGCCACGGGCCTGGTCGCGGCGCGTTGGGGAAATCGCCGTTTGGTGCGTTCGGGTTTGCAATTGGCCTTGGCCGGCGCCGTGTTGGTCAGCGTGGGCGCAAATGTGGCAGTGCTGCCTGACGGTTGGATGCTGGTGGGTTTGATGGCCTTGGGGCTGGGCTGCGCGCCCGTGTACCCTTCACTGATGCACGAAGCGGCGCAACGATTTGATGCCGCCACCACCCAAAAGGTCATCGGGCGGCAAGTGGGTTCTGCCTATATCGGGTGCATGGTGGTGCCCGCATTGATGGGCTTGATGGGCGCAGCCTGGGGCGTTGCCATCATCATGCCCACGATTGCGGCGTGTGTGGTGGCTTTGTTGGCCTGTACCGTTTGGCTGGACCGCATAACTTAACGCCCTGCCGGGCTGCACACCAACCCTACAATCGGCCAGCTTTTTCAACCGAGGGATTCCCCATGCAAGTTGCAGCGTCGATCTTCAAAGCCTATGACATTCGCGGCATCGTGCCGTCTACTGTGGACGAAGCCGTGGCCGAAGGCCTGGGCAAAGCCTTTGGCACGCTGGCGTTGCGCGAAGGTCAAAAAACCGTGGCGGTGGGCCGGGACGGCCGCTTGAGCGGCCCGGCTATCAGCGCGGCACTGATACGTGGCCTGGTGGCGGTGGGCGTTGACGTGATCGACGTGGGTGTAGTCACCACCCCCATGTTGTACTTTGCGGCCAACACCCTGTGCGAGAGCGGCATTCAGGTCACCGGCAGCCACAACCCAAAAGATTACAACGGTTTCAAAATGGTGATGGCCGGGCGGGCGATTTACGGCGATGAAATTCAGGCAATCCGGCAAATGATGGAAAGCGAGACTTGGGAGCTGGCCGCCGCGCCGGGCCGCCCCAAGCAAGGCACGGCCCCCCCGGGGGGCAGCGAACCACA
>JANOVW010000241.1:0-8220 GCA_031417575.1 Rhodoferax sp.
CGCAGCCGGGCCACCGGGCGCGATTTACCAACAACGACTGACGGCCAGCATTTGGAAGTCCGCAATCGACAACAAAATCAACTGCGGATTTTCTTCACCAGCGCCGTCGTTGAATAGCCATCCACAAACGGTATCGCCAGCGCCCGCCCGCCGTAGGCTTCGACCACCTTGGTTTCGGCCAGTTTGGCCATGTCGTAATCACCGCCTTTCACCAACACCTCGGGCTGCATGTCGGCGATGAGCTCCAGCGGCGTGTCTTCATCAAACCAGGTGACAAGGGTTACCGATTGCAGGGCGGCAATGATGGCGGCGCGGTCGGCTTCGTTGTTCAGGGGGCGGTCTGGGCCTTTGTCCAGGCGTTTGGCCGATGCGTCGGTGTTGAGCGCCACCACCAGGCTGCCGCCCAAGGCGCGGGCTTGCTCCAGGTATTGCACGTGGCCGCGGTGCAACACGTCAAACACGCCGTTGGTGAAGATGACCGGTTTGGGCAGGGTGGCGGCGCGGGTGGCGGCTTCCAGGCGGGGGCAGAGTTTGTCGGCCAGGCCGGGCGCGGCAGTGGGTGAAGAAAGGGCGGGCATGGCCGGATGCTAGCAGGGCACCGCAAGCGGCGGGGCGGCACCAATCCGGGCACGTTAAGCCGGCAGCGGCGCGGGGGCAGTTTCGGTAATTGCCGCGGCGGCCGGGGCTGTTTCAACTGCCATCTCGCGTCCAATCTCCTTGCGGATCTTGTTCAGCACCTGCACGGTGGGGATTTCGGTGCCCAGCAGCAGGCTCAAGTTGTGCAGGATGCGGTCGACCACCTTGGTTTCCCACAACACGTCAAACTTGATCTGGGTGTCGAGCCAATGCTCCAGCCATTCCGGGTCGGGCAGGCGGCTTTGCACCGTGTCGTTGGGAAACAGGGACTTGTTCACGTGCAAATTGGTGGGGTGCAGGGCCTGGGCGGTGCGCCGGGCGCTGGCCATCAGCACGCCGACTTTGGCGAAGGCCAGTTTGGCTTCGTTGCCGTTTTGGTCGATGGCGCGGCGCATGTACTTGAGGTAACAGCCGCCGTGGCGGGCTTCGTCTTTGCTCAGGGTGTCGTAGATGTGTTTGATGACCGGCTCGGTGTGCCACTGGCTGGCGCGCCGGTACCAATGGTTGAGGCGGATTTCGCCGCAAAAATGCATCATCAGGGTCTCAAGCGGCGGAGCCGGGTCGAACTCGAAACGCACGGCGTGTAGTTCGGCCTCGGTGGGCTCCAGATCAGGCCGGAAGCGCTTCAGGTATTCGATCAGCACCAACGAATGTTTTTGCTCTTCAAAAAACCAGATCGACATGAAGGCGCAAAAATCGCTGTCATGGCGGTTGTCACGCAAGAACATCTCGGTGGCGGGCAGCGCCGCCCATTCGGTGATGGCGTTGAGCTTGATGGTTTGGGCTTGCTCTTCACTCAGCTGCGTGGCGTCAAAACTCTCCCACGGGATGTCTTTTCCCATGTCCCAGCGCACGGCTTCGAGTTGTTTGAAGAGTTCCGGATACAGCATGGTTTTTTGCGAGCCTGGAAAGATTTTAGGAGCGCGTCAATGCCTTTGAATGACCAAAAGCACTGGATTTCACCCCTTGTTTCATGTATGGAGTTTATGACGAATGTGTCACAAAAGGTGGTTTTTGCGCAAAGCCCCAGCCAACGCGGGGTTGTCTTACAAGCAAAGCCTCGGCAACGCGTCTGCCTGGGTTGACAGAACTGGTGCGAAACCCGGGCGCAGGTTTGTCAGGCAGGCAACGAATCGGCAAAACTGGGCCGCAACATCAGTTTTTCTTGCAGTTTGGCCAGATTGGGGTGGCTGGCGCGCCAGTCGATGTGCGGAAAGCGGAAATCCAGGTAACCCAGCGCACAACCCACCGAAATATCGGCCAAGGTGAGGTGGATGCCAAAACAGAAGGGTTTGTCGGCCAGGCCAGTGCTCATGGCTTTGAGGCTGTCGGTTACTTTGCCGAGTTGGCGGTCTATCCAGACTTGGCTGCGCTGGGCCTTGGTGCGGCCGTCCCAGGTGGCTTCAAGCCGGGCCAGGATCGAGGCGTCGAGCAGGCCATCAGCCAGCGCTTCCCAGGTTTTGACTTCGGCACGTTCGCGGCCCAGGCTGGGGATGAGTTTGCCCACGGGCGAGAGGGTGTCGAGGTATTCGACGATGACGCGTGAATCAAACAGCGCCTCGCCGCCTTCCATGATGAGGCAGGGCACCTTGCCCAGCGGGTTCGATTCGGCAATTTTGGTGTCGGCAGACCACACGTTTTCTGCAACGAAGGTGTAGTCCAGCTTTTTTTCGGCCATGACGACGCGTACTTTACGCACGTAAGGGCTGGTAACGGCACCGATCAGTTTCATGGGGCAAGCAGGCGAGTAAGCATGGAACCATTCTAGCGATAGATGTCGCACCCAGACCCCACGCCTACAATTGAACGCTTCGGGCGCAGCCAGCGATTTCACTTTTCGCGAGGCCATGCGACGCGCCCCACCCATCACTTTACAGATGTGACCATGAGTTCTTCTCCGATTTCTGCCATCTCTCCGCTGGACGGCCGTTACGCCACCAAATTGGCCGCGTTGCGCTCCCTGATGAGCGAGTTGGGCTACATGCACCGCCGCGTGCAGGTGGAAGTGGCCTGGTTTATCGCCTTGAGCGATGCGGGGTTTGCCGAGTTCAAGCCCCTTTCGGGCGGAGCGCGCACTTACTTGAACAACCTGGTCAAAAATTTCAGTGAAAAAGATGGCGATGCCATCAAAGAGATTGAAAAAACCACCAACCACGATGTAAAAGCGGTTGAATACTGGCTCAAATCGAAGTTTGACGCGCGGCCCGAGCTGCTCAAAGCGGCCGAATTTGTGCACTTTGCCTGCACCAGCGAAGACATCAACAACACCAGCCACGCCTTGCAGTTGAAGGCGGCGCGCCAAACCGTGCTGCTGCCCGCGCTGGATGCTGTCATCGACAAGCTGCGTAGCATGGCGCACAACTTTGCGGGCGTGCCCATGCTGAGCCGTACCCACGGCCAGACCGCCAGCCCAACCACGGTGGGCAAAGAGATCGCCAACGTGGTGGTACGCCTGCAGGCTGCCCGTGCCAAGGTGGCCGATGTGAAACTGCTGGCCAAAATGAACGGCGCCGTGGGCAATTACAACGCCCACTTGTCAGCCTGGCCGGATTTTGACTGGGAATCCTTCAGCCGCCGCGTGGTTGAAACGCCCGAAGGCATGCAAGAGTGTGCCGAAAAAAATGGCACGTTAGAGGGTTCCACCCGTGGGCTGGGCCTGACCTTCCAGCCCTTCAGCATTCAGATTGAACCGCACGACTACATGGCCGAGCTGTTTGACGCGGTGGCCCGCACCAACACCATCCTGATCGATTTCAGCCGCGATGTGTGGGGCTACGTGAGCTTGGGCTACTTCAAACAAAAGCTCAAACCCGGTGAAGTGGGTTCCAGCACCATGCCGCACAAGGTCAACCCGATCGATTTTGAGAACGCCGAAGGCAACCTGGGCCTGGCCAATGCGCTGTTGCGCCATTTGAGCGAAAAGTTGCCGATCTCGCGCTGGCAGCGCGATTTGACCGACAGCACGGTGCTGCGCAACATGGGCGTGGCGCTGGGTTACGCAGTGCTGGCTTACCACTCGCTCAGCGCCGGTTTAGGCAAGCTGGAGATCAACCAGGCCGCCATTGCCGCAGACCTGGATGCCGCCTGGGAAGTGCTGGCCGAGCCGATTCAAACGGTGATGCGCCGCCACGGCCTGCCCGAACCGTACGAACAGCTGAAAGCTTTTACGCGCGGCGCGGCCATGACGCGCGAACTGATGCAGGGCTTCATCGAAGGCCTGGATATTCCGGCTGCCGACAAACAGCGCCTCTTGGCCATGACGCCCGCCAGTTACACCGGCATGGCCGAAAAACTGGCAATTTCTATTACTTAACAACAATCTAGAAAATAGCGACTATTGTTCATATAAAAATTGCACAATAAGCTACATTTTACATAGCCATATTGATTATTTTTAAAACTATATGGCAATAAAATCAACTATTTTTAAGGTCAATCTGCAAATTGCAGACATTGACAACAGCTACTACGCCGACCATGCGCTCACGCTGGCCCGGCACCCCAGCGAAACCGACGAACGCATGATGCTGCGCCTGGTGGCGCTGGCTTTTCAGGCACACCAGCTCAACACCGTGTGTGGCGGCGACGGCACCCTGGCATTCGGCGCGGGCCTTTCAGACCCCGACGAACCTGACGTATCGCTGATTGATTTCACCGGCCGCATGCGTTTGTGGCTGGAGGTCGGGCAGCCTGAAGACAAACCACTGCTCAAAGCCTGCGGCAAGGCAGACCAGGTGGTGTTGTATTGCTTCAGCGCGTCGGCAGATATTTGGTGGCGGGGCATGGAAACCAAGCTCAGCCGTCCCAAAAACCTGCACATCTTTCGCATTCCGGCGGCCAGTTCGCAAGCGCTGATACCGTTGGCGCAGCGCTCCATGCAACTGCAGGCGACGATTCAGGAGGGGGCGTTGTTGCTGGGCGACAACACCCGCACGGTTGATGTGGAACCGATTCGCTGGAAGTAAAAATTGATAAATTTAAGTATTTTTAAAATTTATTAAATATAAATAAATCATTTTTACTATGATTTACGTAGCTAATTGTGCAATTAAAACGTGAACAAAATATTAATTTAACCTTTAAATATTTATACATTTAAATATTTACAACACTCCACCCGATTCAGCACCCTTCCCCAAACGCTCGGCCGCCCGTTCAGCATATTTGTTGAAACGCCAGGCGGTTCCCTCCATCGAAATACGCCGCCAGGTGTGGCGTTTTTCGGCGGGGCGCATCTCGGTCCAGTGCTGCACTTCTTCAAAACTGCGGCCACACCCTTTGCAAAAATCGTCGCCCTGGCTGGTCGAGCAAATGGCGATGCAAGGGGTGTCGGGCGTGGTGTCATACCACTGCAACCAGGCTGCCTTGGCCGTGGCCGGAAAGCTGAACTCATCGGCCTCGGTGGCGTGGTAAAAAACCATGGTGGCATACACCTCGGCCAGCGCCCGCGTTTCAGGCGCGAGCGAAAACCCATCCGGCGAAGGTGCCTTGTCGCGCCAATAGTTGATGGCCGACTCAATATCGGTAATGTGTATGCCTGCCATGGGTGATTGCCAGAAGGAGGCGCATCATACCCTTCGCGCCTCGGCGGGCTGATTTTCAAGGGTTTGCGGCGCGACGCCGTTCACCACCAGCATGGCGAAACCCTTAAATATTTTAGGGGCTTTATTTGGGCGTGACTTGAATCCGTGTTCCAATTCACCCACGAAGGGGAGTAGCTCCCGTTTTCAGTCGCACAGGGAGGTGTCCAAAAAGGGCATCGCAGCTGAGAACATCGGCAGGTCGTCAATTCGAAGCAATATTTCACGTAGAGCTTCCGGCCTGTCGGGCAAATATCGCATGATTTCATGTCGAGCCAGACCTTCGATTGTGATCCGCCATGGATCCGGTCGAGGCGTTGTTGGCTCCAGTACAGCTTGCTCTGTATTGCGGCCAGTTTCCATCGTTCGGGTTCACAGTGGGTTGTTGATCGACACAACCTGGAGCCCGTTTTATGGAATTTCTATCCGCCCCCTGGTGGTCAGCCCTGCTGGCAATCATCCTCATTGACTTGGTACTGGCTGGCGACAATGCCATCGTCATCGCACTGGCGGCACGCAATCTGCCGCCCCACCTGAAGAAAAAAGCCATTGTTTGGGGAACGGTGGGTGCCATCGGTATTCGCACCGTGATGACCATTGGTGTGGTTTGGCTGCTCAAGATACCGGGGCTGATGCTCATCGGTGGCCTGGGTCTGCTGTGGGTCGCCTACAACTTGTTGGCCGACGATGCGGACAAAAGCCACGACGGCCCAGTGGTTGCCACTTTTTGGGGCGCCATGAAAACCATTGTGATTGCCGATGCCTTGATGGGCGTTGACAACGTACTGGGTGTGGCTGGCGCAGCCCATGGCGCGATGGATTTGGTGGTCATCGGTCTGTTGATCAGCGTCCCGATTGTGGTCTTTGGCAGCACCATGGTGCTGAAATTGGTCGAGCGCTTCCCGGTCATCATCAAGCTGGGCGCAGCCGTGCTGGCCTTCACAGCCGCCAAGATGATTGTCAGCGAACCGATCCTGGATGCCGTTTTTGATCCGCCCGAGATGGTCAACAGCATGGCACGTTGGGGCACCTATGCACTTGCCGTAGCTGGCGTTCTGGCTGCAGGCCATTGGGCTGTAAACCGCCGCCCTTCTCAGACGCAGGAGGTGGTCTGACGCTCTAAATCGTTGACCGCACTGCCTTTTTACCGTGTTCTTTTTTGGTCTTAACAATTTTTAATTTATCAAGGATCCATCATGGAAAAAATCATCGTTTATGTGAGCGACACCGCTCACGCCCTGCAAACCTTGGCACCCATGTGCCAAAAACAGTCCGAAAATTCCCCGACCCAATGGATCGTTGTGGCGTGTCCGCCCCGGCTGACCCGTCACATCAGCAAATGGCTAACCCACAGCGCCCGCTTGCAGTGGCGCGATAAATGGAGCGCCAAGGTTTTCGCAGATCTGATGCCCATGCTGAATGCCCCTGGCAATCAGGTGAAAACCTTGACTGCCCAGGGTTCGCTGGTGGAAATGACCGACCATTTGCACAAGACTCATGGGGTTGCACGGGTACTGGATGCACGCCTGCCGCTGGTGGGCCAAGACATGCAGCCCGTCATGAAAGAACAACCCATCAGCGCGACCAACCGCTGGGTACTACCGGGTGCCATGGTGAGCATGGGGACGTTGATGGCTTTGGCATCAGAATAAGTACAGCCCCCGCGCTCCACCGCTGCGCGGGTCGCTGCCCCCCGAGGGGGCGCATTTTGCCTTGGGGCGGCCCGGCGGCAAAACCAGGGCCCCACGCTGCGCTGCTGCGCGGGCTGGCGTGATATTCTGCGGACATGAAACTCATCGTCAAATGGTTATTGAGCGCTGCAGCCTTGCTGGCTGTGGCGCATTTTTACAGCGGGGTGGAGGTCAAAACCTTCACCGCTGCACTGATTGCCGCCGTGGTCATCGGTTTATTGAACACCTTTATTCGGCCGGTACTGGTGATATTGACGCTGCCGGTCACCGTGCTGACCTTGGGGCTGTTCATGTTCATCATCAACGCCCTGATGTTTTGGGCGGCGGCAAGCCTGCTGGCCGGCTTTCACGTGAATGGCTTCGTGGCCGCCT
This sequence comes from Rhodoferax sp., assembly GCA_031417575.1. Classification (GTDB taxonomy): domain Bacteria; phylum Pseudomonadota; class Gammaproteobacteria; order Burkholderiales; family Burkholderiaceae_C; genus JANYCG01. The sequence continues at coordinate 7,280 of JANOVW010000241.1, forward strand.
TGATAGGCTCCGTGCTTTATTCGCTGATGGGGATCGTGATTGAATCAGCGCTCGAGCGCTTGTTCTCGAAGAAGTAGGGCAACTGCCCGGGCGCGGGTGTCCAAAATCGAGGCTTCCACATGGTCTACCGGCTGCCCGGTTCGGGCGGCATCACGTGCCAATTGGCGGGCGGTTTCTTGGCCCGCCTTGAACCGATCGAGTGCGGCAGCGTAGTCAAATTGGACGGCCCGGGCTTCGCCGTCTGCCCGTATGGCCCGCAAGGTTTGCCCCGCCTGCGCGTGCGCGCTTGAGCGCAGCAGCCAGGCGCTGGCGTCACGCGGGTGGTCTGCCAGCCAAGCTTGCAACAAATCCAGCGCCTCAGAAGGCTTTCCCAGCGCCAACGCCGCAGTGGCCCCCAACATTATTTCCGGTCGCCCTGAAGCAGGATTTTTGGCATCCAGTACCTTCAGCACGGTATCGTTCATCAACAAATGAACAGCGGCTTTCGCACCATCACCCGCCGCCAGGGCAATTTCAGCAGATAACAAGCGGTATTGCCGCCCGGCACCCGCCAGTCCGCGGGTGAGATCCGACAAAGCCGCCAAATGGGGGGCAGCACCGGCAAAATCACGCAATTTGGCAGCAGCCAGGGCTGCGCCGTAGCGCCCGGCGGCTTGCTTTTGCGGAGGTTGCGCCAGGAATCCGGGCACGGTTACCAACGCCGACCAGGCGCGCAGGGCATCAACCGCCGGATTGGACAACACCTGCGCGCGGGCTGCCAACAGGGCGTGTTCAAAAGTGGCCGGCGTGGGCAACGGCGCGCCATCCGCCACAAAGCCCACCGTACCCACCCGTCCCTGCATGTCGGAAATGCGTTCGGTGCCCAGGGGGTGGCTGCGCAAATACGGGTAGGCACCACTGTCCGACAAACGGCTGTTTTGTTGCAGTTTTTCAAACATGCC
>JANOVW010000242.1:0-3540 GCA_031417575.1 Rhodoferax sp.
GAAGCCGTCAAAATACACCTTGTAAACCAATATGGCCGTGTCTTTGCCCGGGCCGCCGTGGGTGGCGGCATCCACAATGGCGAAGGTGTCAAAAAACGCGTAAATGATGTTGATGACCAACAGGAAGAACGTGGTGGGCGACAACAGGGGGAAGACGATCGTCCAGAAGCGCCGGGTGGGCGAAGCGCCATCAATTGCTGCCGCTTCAATCAGCGATTTGGGGATGGACTGCAACCCGGCCAGAAAGAACAGGAAGTTGTAGGAAATTTGTTTCCACACAGCGGCAATCACGATCAGTGTCATGGCGTGGTTGGCGTTGAGCAGGTGGTCCCATTTGATGCCAATGAATTGCAGCCCATAGGAGATCACGCCCATGGGAGACACGAACATGAACACCCACAACACGCCTGCGATGACGGGTGCCACCGCATAGGGCCAGATCAGCAGCGTACGGTACAGGCCTGATCCGCGGGCGACGCGGTCTGCCATCACCGCCAGCAGCAGCGCGGTGCACAAGCCAATGCTGGCCACCAGTATCGAAAAAACGGCGGTGGTTTTGAAAGAGGCCAGGTAGGATTCGTCGGCGAACAGGGCGCGGAAGTTGTCGAGCCCGACGAATTCGCTGCTGGTGCCAAAGGCATCCTGGTTCAGCAGGCTTTGGTAAACCGCATTGCCCGCGGGCCAGAAAAAAAACACCAACACCACCGCCATTTGCGGCGCAATCAGCACCCACGGCAGCCATGACGAGCGGAACAGGACCCGTTTTTCAACTGCCATTTATGTTTATAAAAGTGTTTTAACGAAATATAAATACATTAATCATACGTTTAAGATATGATTAATATAGCTTATTGTGCAATTATTTCGTCAACAATCACTTATTTTACTTGAGTGATTGTTGAAAAATAATTATTTAGACCCATTGCCGGGCTTTTTAACCTTTGCTGTTGGCCTTCTGGAACTTCTCAAGCTGCTCGTTGCCGCGTTTCACGGCCGTATCCAGCGCTTCCTTGACGGATTTCTTACCGGCCCAGACTTGTTCCAATTCCTCATCGTTGATGGCGCGGATCTGCACAAAGTTGCCCAAACGGATCCCGCGTGATTTGTCGGTCGTTTTGCGGATCATTTGTGTAACGGAAACATCGGTACCCGGATTGTCTTTGTAGAAGGTCGATTTGCTGGTCAGCTCGTACGAGGCTTTGGTCAAAGGCAAATAACCGGTACGCTGGTGGCTCTTGGCTGCTTCTTCAGCCACTGAAAGCCGGGCCAAGAATTGCGCCACGCCTTTGTATTCGGCATCTTTTTTGCCCGACATCACCCACAGGCTGGCGCCGCCGATCACGGTGTTTTGCGGCGCGCCGGGCACATCGGGGTAGTAGGGCAAAGCGCCAATACCGCCGGTGAACTTGGCATTGCGCTTCACGCTGCCATACAGGGCGCTGGAACCGGTGACCATGGCGCACTCGCCCGATACAAAGGTGGCGTCGGCCAGATTGCCGCGGCCTTTGTAGACCATCAGGCCCGATTTGGCCATGTTGGACAGGTTTTCAATGTGGCGCACGTGCAGCGGCGTGTTGAACGTGAGGCGTGCGTCCATGCCGCGCATGCCATTGCCCTTGGTGGCAAATTCTGTGTTGTGCCAGGCGCTGAAGGATTCCAGCTGCGTCCAGCTCATCCAGCTGCTGGTAAACGGGCATTTGTGGCCATTGGCCTTGAGTTTGGCGGCAGCCAGTGCTACCTCGGGCCAGGTTGTCGGTGGTTTTTCGGTATCCAGGCCGGCGGCCTTGAAGGCATCCTTGTTGTAGTGCAGCACGGTGGTCGAGCTGTTGAACGGAAAGCTCAACATCTGGCCATTGGGCGCGGTGTAATAACCGGCCACGGCGGGCACGTAATCGTTGGCATCAAACCGTACGCCGGCCTTTTTCATCACTTCACCCACCGGCACAATGGCTTGTTTGCTGGCCATCATGGTGGCGGTGCCCACTTCAAACACCTGCAAGATGTGCGGCGCGTTGCCGGCGCGGTAGGCGGCGATGGCCACCGCCATGGATTCGTCATAGGTGCCCTTGAAGGTGGGCACCACTTTGTATTCTTTCTGGCTGGCGTTGAAGTCTTTGGCCAGGTCATTCACCCATTCACCCAAGGCACCGCCCATCGAATGCCACCACTGAATTTCGGTTTGTGCCTGGGCGCCCAAGCTGATAAAGCCAGCCAAAACCGTGGCCGCCAATTTGATTTTCATGAGAACTCCTAAGGTAAAGATCAGACGATATGCCGTGTTTGTGACACTTGCATGACCAATTGATTACAACCCACGGCGCTGGCAAAGGGCAATGGGGTTTACCTGAGTTCACGGCCGTGGCCCCAAGGATGGGCATGGTGAACACGGTGAGGCTGGCGTCGGCCAAAACACAAAAGCCCTTAAAAATGCTGCGCTGCGGTAAAATTCAGGCCAATGAATGCACCCCTGAACCCCGCCTTGTTTGCCCCCGAAGATGCCGCTGCCGAAATGGCGGGCCCCACGGAACGCATTCGCGAAATTCCCTACAACTACACCTCGTTTTCAGACCGCGAAATCGTCATGCGCCTGCTGGGTGAGCGGGTATGGGAAGTGGTGCTGCAACTGCGCGGTGAGCGCCGCACCGGGCGCAGTGCCCGCATGTTGTACGAGGTGCTGGGCGATATTTGGGTGGTGCAGCGCAACCCCTATTTGCAAGACGACCTGCTGGACAATCCCAAACGCCGCCGCCAGTTGGTCGATGCGCTCAAGCACCGTTTGGGCGAAGTGCAAAAGCGCCGCACGCCCCAGGCCGACGCCGCCCGCGATGGCATGGTGGCCGAACTGCTGGCCGCCGCCGATTCAGCGGTTTTGCGTTTTGACGAAGCCTTTGACAAAGTGGCCGCATTGCGCCGCAAAACCAAATCGCTGCTGCACAAATACACCGCCAAAGACAACATCAAGTTCGACGGCCTCTCGCGCGTCTCGCACGTGACCGACGCGACCGACTGGCGGGTTGAATACCCCTTCGTGGTGCTCACCCCAGATACCGAAGCCGAGATGGCCGGCCTGGTCAAAGGCTGTATCGAGCTGGGGCTCACCATCATTCCGCGCGGCGGCGGCACCGGCTACACCGGCGGCGCTGTGCCCTTAAGCTGGAAATCAGCCGTCATCAACACCGAAAAACTGGAGGCCATGACCGAGGTGGAGATGATGGCGCTGCCGGGCCTGAACCAGCCCATTCCCACCATCTGGTCTGAGGCAGGGGTTGTGACGCAACGCGTGGCCGATGCCGCAGAACGCGGCGGTTTTGTGTTTGCGGTAGACCCCACCTCGGCTGAAGCCAGTTGTGTGGGCGGCAACGTCGCCATGAACGCCGGCGGCAAAAAAGCCGTGTTGTGGGGCACCGCGCTGGACAACCTGGCCTCCTGGCGCATGGTGACGCCGCAAGCTAAATGGCTCGAGGTGGTCCGCCTGAACCACAACATGGGCAAGATTCATGATGCCGAGCTGGCCAGTTTTGAGCTGAACTACTACCAGGC
>JANOVW010000243.1:0-7294 GCA_031417575.1 Rhodoferax sp.
TCTGCCGTTGTGCTTGAAAATTTGATCAGCCAGTTTTTGTATAGTAAAGCTGCTGACGGAAAAGATAACGCCAAAGACGCAGCGAAAGAGGGCACCAAAGAAGAGTCCAAAGAGGTGTCCAAAGAGGGGCCCAAAGCAGAAGCCAAAACTGATGCCAAGCCATCAGCCAGTCTTAAATCAGGGAATGAAGTCAAAAAATGAGCGTCAAAGGGCTATTCAGGGTGGGTCTTTATGCTATTCAATATATAGCTAAAACTGCACGTCCCTTATTAACCATTTTGGGATTTTGTTTGGTGTCGGGTTGCGCCACCATACCTGCCGGGCAAGTGAGCGACCCGCTGGAGCCGTTCAACCGGGTCATGTTTGGCCTGAACGAAGGTATTGACACGGTGTTGGTCAAACCGGCCGCCACTGTCTACAAAGCGGTATTACCCGGTTTTGTGCGGGAGGCGTTTGGCAATTTTTTTGCCAATTTGGCTGAGCCTTGGGTGGCGGTTAACGCAGCGCTGCAGTTCAAAGGGGCAGCGGTACTTGAAACCGTGTTGCGTTTTGGCGTGAATACGTTTTTTGGTTTCGGCGGCGTGATTGATGTGGCCGGGGGCATGGGTATCGAACGGCGTAACGAAGATTTCGGGCAAACACTGGGTTTCTGGGGTGCCAATCCGGGGCCCTACGTGGTGTGGCCTTTTTTTGGCCCCTCAAACTTTCGCGATTCGTTGGGTTTGGTGGTTGATTTCCAAGGCGACCCGCTGAACCGAGACCCCAATGTGCTGACGACTGAACGTGACACGCTTTCCATCATCCGTCTGTTGGATTTCCGTGCCAGTTTGTTGAAGGCGGGTAATTTGATGGACGAGGTGGCCCTGGACAAATACACCTTCACCCGCGATGTGTATTTGCAGCGTCGCCGCAGTCTGGTGTTTGACGGCAACGAGCCGCCCGAGCCAGAGGAAGTGCCGGAAGAATCCAGGCAGATACAGTCCGAGTCGGGAAGCAAAAATGCCCCCAAAATTGAGACGCCGAAATAACGGTGTCGGCTCAAACCCCCTGTCAAACGTTATGGCATCAGTGGCTTCATCCGTTGTGGCGGATGCCCGTTATCACCGAGTTAAAGGAGAGTTCATCATGAAACGTCGTTTTTTAGCCCATATGACCAGCGCAGTTTTGCTGGTTTTGGCAAATTCCGGAACCGCCTGGGCACAAACCGACGAGGCCCCCGATGCGCTGGTGCGCCGTTTGTCCACTGAAGTGCTGGACGCGATCAAGGCCGACAAAGCCATTCAGGCCGGCGATATTGCGAAGGTAATTACCCTGGTTGAAGCCAAGGTGCTGCCACACATCAATTTCGAGCGGATGACGGCGTCGTCGGTCGGCCCAGCTTGGCGCCAAGCCACACCGGAGCAGCGCAAACGCCTGCAGGAAGAGTTCAAAATCTTGCTTGTGCGCACCTATGCGGGGGCACTCACACAGGTAACGGATCAGGTCATCGTGGTCAAGCCCTTGCGCGCTGCGGCCGAAGACAAAGAAGTTATTGCCCGCTCTGAGGTGAAAGGGCGCGGAGACCCCATCCAGCTTGATTACCGCCTCGAAAAAACACCCGGACAAGGTGTTGGCTGGAAGATCTACAACATCAACGTGTTGGGCGTGTGGATGGTCGAAACCTATAAAAGCCAGTTTGTGGCCGAAATCAATGCCAAAGGGCTGGATGGGCTGATTGCGTCCCTGACCGAGCGCAACAAATCCAACGCCAAAAAAGGCTGATTTGTGGCCAATACGCTGGTATTACCCGCTACCTTGACGCTGAATCAGGCGAATGCCTTTGTTCTGGCGCAGTCGAAGGTCATTGCGGCAGATGCCGCTGCGCAAGTGACGGTCGATGCATCTGCCTTGAACCAGTTTGATTCCAGCGCTTTGGCAGCCTTGCTTGCGCTTCGGCGCGAGGCTTTGGGGGCGGGCAAAACCTTTTGGGTGACGGGCAAATCCCGGCGTCTACACGATTTGGCGGCTTTGTATGGCGTTGACCCACTGCTGGGCGCGGGCTGAATTGAGGCTTACCCTGGCAGCGGTTGAGCGGCGGTTAAAATAGCGGGTCCCCATGCCTGCTATCTCCTTCCAAAAGGTTTCAAAAACCTATCCGTCCCCCAAAGGGCCCAAAGGCTCCATTTTCAAGGCCCTCGACGACGTCAGTCTGGATATTGAAGAAGGCGAGTTTTTTGGGCTACTGGGGCCCAATGGCGCCGGCAAAACCACGCTTATCAGCGTTTTGGCCGGCCTGACCCGAGCGTCGGGTGGCAAAGTGTCTGTTTTGGGCCATGATGTGCAGGCGAATTACGCTCAGGCTCGCCGCTTGTTGGGTGTAGTGCCGCAAGAATTGGTGTTCGACCCCTTTTTCAATGTGCGCGATGTGCTACGCATCCAGTCGGGTTATTTCGGTGTTAAAAACAACGATGCCTGGATCGATGAATTGCTGGAAAGTCTCGGCCTGGCAGACAAAGCGCAATCCAACATGCGGCAGTTATCAGGTGGCATGAAGCGGCGGGTTTTGGTAGCGCAGGCGTTGGTCCACAAGCCCCCGGTCATCGTTCTGGACGAGCCCACAGCTGGGGTTGACGTGGAATTGCGTCAAACGCTCTGGCAGTTCATTGCCAAACTCAACAAACAAGGCCATACGGTGCTGCTCACCACGCATTACCTGGAAGAAGCCGAGGCACTGTGCGGGCGGATTGCCATGCTAAAAACCGGCAAAGTAGTGGCCTTGGCCTCAACGTCAGAATTGCTCAAGGCGGCCTCCAGCAATGTGTTGCGCTTCAAAATTGATGCAGAACTGCCCAAGGTCCTGAGCGATCAGGCCCGCATTACGGGGCGGATTGTCCAGTTCCCGGCCCACAACGCGGCTGAAATCGAGCATTACTTGTCGGCCGTGCGCGAAGCGGGTTTGGTGGCTGAAGATGTCGAGATCCGAAAGGCAGACCTTGAAGACGTTTTTCTCGAAGTGATGAACCGCCAAACTGGCGCCGCAGGTGGAGTTCCGGCATGAACGGCTGGCAAACGCTTTTGTATAAGGAGGTCTTGCGTTTTTGGAGCGTTGCGTTCCAAACGGTGGCCGCGCCTGTGCTCACAGCGATGTTGTACATGCTGATCTTTGGCCATGTACTGGAAGACCACGTCAAGGTTTATGACAAGATCAGCTACACCGCCTTTTTGGTGCCGGGACTGGTGATGATGAGTGTGCTGCAAAATTCATTTGCCAACAGTTCGTCGTCACTCATCCAGAGCAAAATCATGGGCAATCTGGTCTTTCTGATGCTCACGCCCCTGTCGCACTGGAATTGGTTTGTGGCCTACGTGGGCTCGAGCATCTTGCGTGGTTTGCTGGTGGGCTTGGGTGTATTTATCGTGACCGCCTGGTTTGCCAATCTGAGTTTTGTGGCACCCCTGTGGATTTTGGCGTTTGCCGTGTTGGGTGCAGCACTGATGGGCACGCTGGGTTTGATCGGCGGGTTGTGGGCTGAAAAGTTTGATCAGTTGGCGGCGTTTCAAAATTTCGTCATCATGCCCATGACCTTCTTGAGCGGTGTTTTTTATTCCATTCACTCGTTGCCGCCGTTTTGGCAAAGCGTGAGTCATCTCAATCCCTTTTTCTACATGATTGACGGTTTCCGGTACGGCTTTTTCGGTGTCAGCGACGTATCGCCCTGGCTTAGTCTGGGTGTTGTGGCAACGGCGCTCATGGTGGTGAGCGTCATCACGCTCCATTTGCTGCGCATTGGTTACAAGATTCGCCACTGAAGCCATCCGAAGGGGCGAACAAGGCACGAACAACGCCAAAATGCGACCTGAACCCAAACAACTATTCACAACGACCTGAATGACTGCCGACGACCTCAAATCATTGATAACCGCCAACCTGAATTGCATCCATTGCGAGGTGGTGGGTGATGGTCGGCACTGGACAGCCACCATCGTTTCGCCCGAGTTTGAAGGCAAACGCCCGATTGCCCGGCACCAGCGGGTTTACGCCACATTGGGCTCAAAAATGCACACTGACGAGGTGCATGCCCTTTCGATGAAAACACTGACACCCGGCGAGTGGGCGCAAGAGGCCTGAGTGCCTCATCTCTCCAGCTAATTTCTAGCCAATTTATGGACAAACTTTTGATTCGTGGCGGCCGGGCGCTGCAAGGCACGGTGCAAATCAGCGGCGCCAAAAATGCAGCATTGCCAGAAATGTGTGCAGCATTGTTGACTGCCGAACCGGTCACGTTGACCAACGTGCCGGCTTTGCACGATGTGGCCACGATGCAAAAGCTGTTGCTCAACATGGGTGTGACGGTAGAGCGCCCCGACACCGCTACTTTGCACATCAATGCCAGCACACTCTCATCGCCCGAGGCACCTTACGAACTGGTGAAAACCATGCGGGCGTCAGTGTTGGCGCTGGGGCCTTTGGTGGCCCGTTTTGGTGAGGCAACCGTGTCGTTGCCGGGCGGTTGCGGCATTGGTTCACGCCCGGTTGATCAACACATCAAGGGCCTGCAGGCTATGGGTGCCCTGATCACTGTCGAGCATGGGTACATGATCGCCCGTTTGCCGCAAGGGCAAACGCGACTCAAAGGTGCCCGTATCACCACCGACATGGTGACCGTAACCGGCACCGAAAACCTGCTCATGGCCGCTACCTTGGCCGAAGGAGAAACCATTCTGGAAAACGCGGCGCAAGAGCCCGAGATTCCAGACCTGGCTGAGATGCTGATCAAAATGGGCGCCAGGATTGAGGGCCACGGCACCAGCCGTATCCGCATCCAGGGTGTGGAGCGTCTGTACGGTTGCAGCCATCAAGTGGTGGCCGACCGCATCGAGGCAGGAACCTTTTTGTGTGCGGTTGCAGCGACCGGTGGCGATGTCACGCTGCACCACGCGCGGGCCGACCATCTGGACGCAGTGGTCGAAAAACTGACGGCTGCCGGCGCCACAGTGACGGCGCTGCCGGATGGCCTTCGCATTCAATCGGACGGGCGCCTGAAAGCGCAAACCTTTCGCACCACGGAATACCCTGGTTTCCCGACGGATATGCAGGCACAGTTCATGGCGCTGAACTGTATTTCCAGCGGTACTGCGAAGGTGACCGAAACGATTTTTGAAAACCGTTTCATGCATGTCAATGAAATGGTGCGGCTGGGTGCCAAGATACAAATCGACGGCCGCATTGCCGTGGTGGAAGGTGTTGACGGTCTATCGGGTGCCAACGTTATGGCCACTGACTTGCGGGCATCTGCTGGCCTGGTGATTGCCGGCCTGGTGGCTGAGGGTGAAACCACTGTTGAGCGCATTTATCACCTCGATCGCGGATATGACCGCCTTGAAGCCAAACTGAGCGCCTTGGGTGCCGACATTGAAAGGGTGAAGTGATGGCCCCCACGCTTGTCACTTCGTGTACTGCGCTGCCCCCCGAGGGGGCCCTCGCGCCTAGGGGCGGCCCGTCGGCGCTCACGCCTTCAGAGTGCTGAATATGATCACGTTAGCCTTGTCCAAAGGACGAATTTTTGAAGACACCTTGCCGCTGCTGAGCGCCGCGGGCATTGAGGTGCTTGAAGACCCTGAAAAATCGCGCAAACTGATTCTGGCCACCAGCCGGGCAGACGTGCGGGTGCTGGTCGTGCGCGCCACAGATGTACCCACCTACGTGCAATATGGCGGCGCTGATCTGGGCATCACCGGCAAAGACACGCTCATTGAACATGCCGCTGATTGGGGCGGTACGACCGCTTCCGCAGGCCTGTATGAGCCGCTGGATTTGCAGATCGCCAAATGCCGTATCAGCGTGGCCACGCGTACCGATTTTGATTACGCCAAGGCGGTACGCCAAGGCAGTCGCCTGCGTGTGGCGACCAAATATGTGGCCATTGCGCGGGAATTTTTTGCCGCCAAAGGTGTGCACGTCGACATGATCAAGCTCTATGGCAGCATGGAACTGGCGCCCCTGACCGGCTTGGCCGACGCCATTGTTGATTTGGTCTCGACCGGCAACACCCTCAAAGCCAACCACCTGGTCGAGGTCGAGCACATCATGGACATCAGCTCGCGGTTGATCGTCAACCAGGCCGCGCTGAAACTCAAACAAGCGCCGCTGCGCGCAATCGTGGACGCGTTCTCCCGGGCCGTTGCCGCGCGTACGGCCTGAACCTTTCACCATTGCGCAAGCCCCTGACGCCTTGACCCCAAAGACGACCATGCCTGATTTCGCCCTGCCTTTGCGACTCTCAACCACTGATAGTGGCTTTGATGCCCACTTGCAGACTCGTTTGCACGTTTCGCAAGAGGCCAACGCGGCCATCGAACGCCAGGTGCAAGACATCGTGGCCCAGGTGCGGACGCGCGGCGATGCAGCGGTGTTGGAATACACCGCCCGCTGGGATATGGTTCAGGCCGCGTCGATGGCTGAACTGGAATTGACGCAAGGCCAGCTCAAAGCCGCATTTGACAGCATTCCGGCTCATCAGCGCGATGCCCTGAGCGCGGCCGCCGGGCGGGTGCGCAGTTACCACGAAGCCCAGCTCAAAGCCAGTGGCCTGAGCTGGAGCTACCGCGATGCCGATGGCAACCTGTTGGGTCAAAAAGTGACACCGATTGACCGCGCTGGTATTTACGTGCCCGGTGGCAAGGCGGCGTATCCGTCCAGCGTATTGATGAACGCGATACCCGCGCACGTGGCCGGTGTGCCCGAGATCATCATGGTCTCGCCATCGCCGCGCGGCGAGCGCAACCCGCTGGTATTGGCTGCCGCCTATGTTGCCGGTGTTTCCCGTATTTTCATGATTGGCGGGGCGCAAGCCGTGGCCGCTTTGGCTTACGGCACGGCCACCATTCCCGGCGTAGACAAAATCACAGGCCCTGGGCGCGACTATGTCGCCGAAGCCAAGCGCCAGGTGTTTGGCAAAGTGGGTATCGACATGATTGCCGGGCCCTCCGAGATTTTGGTGATTGCCGACGGCACCACTCCGCCCGATTGGGTGGCAATGGATTTGTTCAGCCAGGCCGAACACGATGAGTTGGCGCAAAGTATTTTGTTGTGCCCTGACGCGGCCTATATCGAGCAGGTGCAGCAGTCCATCAACCGCTTGCTGCCTGGCATGCCAAGGGCGGCGATTATTTCGGCGTCGCTGAACGGGCGCGGTGCCCTGATCCACACCCGCAGCATGGAAGAAGCCTGCGTCATCAGCAACCAAATTGCACCTGAACACCTGGAAATCAGCAGCCAGGAGCCGCACCGCTGGGAGCCGCTGCTGAAACACGC
>JANOVW010000244.1:0-2468 GCA_031417575.1 Rhodoferax sp.
TCTTGCGCTGGCAGCGGGCCATAGTGGCCAAACCGTTCACCCACCTGCAGGACATAACCCGGTTCGGTGGCCGCACGGTTGCGCAGTTTGAGGCGCATCAGCGGTTGGGCCAGCAGCATCAATGCCGAATACAGGGCGCGAATCAGCATGCGTTCAGCTCACCCGTTCACTAGACGTTGCAGGCCGCGTGAAGGGCGCTTGCCCCGCCCGGTTCAAGGCATTCACGTCAGTCACAACCTGCCAGGCATGCCACACGGTCTGCACGTCGGGCGCCGCTTCACCACCCACGGCGCACTGGTGCGCTTGACCCTGCGGGCCAGCCCGCCAAGCCCTGGGTTGGCTGAATATCTGCACGTGCGGCAGGCCCAACGCCACGGCCAGGTGCGAAAGCCCCGAGTCGACCCCGATCACCCCCGCGCAGCCAGCCATGTGGTCCAGCACCTGCGCCAACGACAGGCGCGGCCAAATCACCACGCTGCTGCCGCCGAATACAGCCCCGGCCGTGCCACCCGCCGCAGCGGGTGCGATGCTGGAGGTAAAGGCGGTCTTCTGGTGTGTTGCAACCGATTCACCCTGTGCGCTGCTGTCGGCCAACGCCAGCAAGATGCGGTCACAAAGGGCCAGTTCTTGCGGGTTCGCTTGGGGCAAGGCAATTTGGTAGCCCTGTTCGATCAGCTGGCGGCCCAAAGCGATCCAGCGCTCGGCGGGCCATTCATTGTCGGGCCGGGTGGTGCCGTGGGCAAACACCACGGTTTTGACGGCCCGCAACGCGTTGGATTGCAAACCGTAAACCGCCGAACCCTGCACCGCGTAACCCAGCGCCTGTGCCGCCAGGGAGCGGTAACGCGCCACCGCGTGGATGCGCTGTGCCATCGCAATGGGCCTGTTCACCATATACCGTACCGGCCACTCGTAGCTGCACGCATCGCTGCCATTGGCGTAGGTGGCGCGAAAACCACCCGGTGCCAGCCGCGCCCGCCGGGCCACCAGGGCCGACTTGATCAGGCCCTGAAAATCGATCACCGCGTCATACGCCCGCGACTGTAAAACGGCGTAAAAGGCCGCCCGTTGTTGCCGCGTAGCCGGGTGAAAACGTGCCTTGCGCCAGCGCCGTTCGGCGATGGCAAAGACCTGGTGAACGCCTCGCACGCGCTCAACCAAGGGGGCAAACGCTTCTTCAACCACCCAATCGATCTGGGCCTTTGGATGCGCCTTCAAAATATCGTTCACCACGGGCATGGTCTGCACCACGTCGCCCAAGGACGACAGTTTGACCACAAGTACTTTCATGCCCCCACGCTCTCCCACTGCGTGTGGTCGCTGCCCCACAAGGGGGCTAATTTCCCTAGGGGCGGCCCGTCGGGAAATTGCCGTGTCAACTCTTTCACACTGTTTTTAGTGCGCTGATGTTTCAAACTTGGCATCGGCCTTGACTTGCCGCAGCAGCGACAACATGTCGCCCTCAATGCGGTGCATGGCAGCTTCTGTTTGGCCTTCAAAACGCAGCACCAGCACCGGGGTGGTGTTGCTGGCACGGATCAGGCCAAAACCATCGGGCCAATCGACGCGCAAACCGTCAATCGTGTTCAGCACGGCGGGGGCTTTGAAATCGGCCAGCTTCACCAACTGATCCACCACCCTATGCGGTTCACCCTCGACGCATTTCACATTCAATTCGGGGGTTGAGAAACTGGTTGGCAAGGCGTTGAGTACGGCATTGCCATCGGGCGAGGCGCTCAAAATTTCGAGCAGGCGCGCGCCTGCATAAGTGCCATCATCAAAGCCAAACCAGCGCTCTTTGAAGAAGATGTGGCCGCTCATCTCACCACCCAGTGGCGCTGCGCCGCCTTCGCGTTCGATTTGCTTCATCTTGGCTTTGATGAGCGAATGCCCGGTTTTGTACATCAGCGGTTTGCCACCCGCTGCTTCAATCGCCGGGGCCAGGCGTTGTGAACATTTCACGTCGTACAAAATGGTGCCGCCTGGCACGCGCGAGAGCACGTCTTGCGCAAACAGCATCATCTGCCGATCGGGGAAGATGTTGTTGCCCTCTTTGGTAACGATGCCCAGACGGTCGCCGTCGCCGTCAAACGCCAGACCGAGTTCGGCATCGCCGGTTTTCAGGGCGTTGATCAGGTCGCGCAGGTTTTCGGGTTTGCTCGGGTCAGGGTGGTGATTGGGAAAGTTGCCGTCTACCTCGCTGAAGAGTTCGGTCACCTCACAGCCCAGGGCACGGAAGATGCCAGGGGCTGATGCACCGGCAATGCCGTTGCCGCTGTCGACCACGATCTTCATCGGGCGTTTCAGCGCGATGCCGCCGACGATGCGATCCCGATAGGGCTTGAGCACATTGATGTTGCGGATGTTCCCACCAGTCTGTAAAGCCCAACTCTCTGTCTCCATCATCTGCCGGATTGCCTGAATTTCATCCCCGTAAATCGCCCGCCCGGCCATCACCATTTTGAAAC
>JANOVW010000245.1:0-3701 GCA_031417575.1 Rhodoferax sp.
CAATTGCCTTCAAACGCCCACGCTTATCGGCTGTAAGTTTTTAATGAACCCAGCACTTAGCTTGCGTTTACCGCTTTGCTTCGCGCCGTTAGCTGTAATCAGCTGAGCCTTCGATTATATACTGGATTTTATTCCTGTTGCAACCGTAAGGTTTTTGCTAACTTGCTTTGTTTGCTTTTTCTTTCGATTTAGCTTGCATCGCTGTGTTTAGCAGAGCCTCGAATTATATACCGGTTTTTTAATCCCCGTCAACTTTTCGAAATTCTTTTTCTGCTTTTACTGCCAGACCTGAGTTTGGCTGTTGATTCGGATCATTTCTTAACCGTTATCAGAAGAGCCCACGACTATAGCACTAGTTTTTACGTATTGCTATCGCCGCTTCAGTTTTCCCAGCAAAAACATCAATAAACCATTCCTTTTTTTACTCGGAATGCAGGCCAGAGTTTGATCTCAATTGTGTCGATTGCTAGCAAAATAATTTGAATTTATTTTTTAGCCTAAACGGTCATACGAAGCTCCATCCTGGGATCCAACGCCCGCAGTTGCGCGGGTGTTCAACGGGGCAAGGTAAACACTTCACGTTAATAAGTTAACCGCAACTGAAAATGTCAGGAAAGAGGCGGCTGTAGTTACCAAAATTATCCGGGCAATGCGCCCGCTGTCGGCTTCGAATCGCTCGGCCAGCATCGCCACATTGCTGGCGCTGGGGAGCGCTGCCACCAACACCATCACAGTTAGCGCTGGCTTACTGAGCGGCAGGCCTGCCTGGATGACAGCACAGCCAAGCAACAGTACCAACACAGGATGTAACACCAGCTTTACGATCGCGGCAGGCAGGTATTGCATCACCGGTAGCGGCGTTAATTGACCGTTGGCGGTGAGACTGTAAGAGCGAGCCAACACCGCACCAATGGTGAATAGTGCAACTGGCGATGCGGCATCTGCCAACATGCCGATAGTTTGCTCCAACGCTGTAGGCAACCCCAATCCGAGCGCGGAAGAAACTGCACCAAAGAGGATCGCCCACGGCATGGGATTTGCCAAAACGCCGCGCAACGCATTTCTCAGTGCTTTTGATGCGCTGCGTTGTTCGCCTCCCCCGAGCGTGGAAAGCGCAATGCACAGTGAAGAAGTGAAGATCAGATCCACCAGAATCGTCAGGATGGCAGGTCCGGCGGCCTGCGGTCCTAACAATGCGACGAGCAAGGGAACGCCCATGAATCCAGTATTTGGAAACGCGGCCACGAGAGCCCCGAATGACGCGTCCTTCAGGCCGATCTTGCTACTGAAACTAATCGCCAACGTGAAACTCACGATCAGTATTGCGCACAACAGGTAGGTGAAGAATGCTGCCGGATCAAGCAATTTGGCGACCGGAAGCGAAGCGCCAAACCGGTAGAGCATGCAAGGCAATGCGAAGTAGAGGACAAATCCATTGAGCCCCGGAATCGCAGCCAAGGGTAAAAATTTACGCCGCCCTGCGATGTACCCCGCCAGCACCAGCGCAAAAAAAGGAAAGGTCACAAGCAAGATGGCCGTCATCGCTATATTTTCCGCGCAATCAGCCCAAAACATCCGACGCAGCAAAACGGCAAACGCCTTACTTGCGCGCTCGTCAATCCTGAGAAATCAGACAAGGTGCGCTGCGCCCTGCGGTTGGTGTTGCGAACGGGCTGGGTATCATTTGCAAGTCACAAGCACGTTCTTCGAATGGTGTACCGACCTCCCAGAACCAGCTTACATGACTTCCACACCAATCGTCGAACTCAATACCGCCCAACAAGAGGCGGTTAACTTCATGCATGGGCCCTGCCTGGTGTTGGCTGGCGCCGGGTCGGGAAAAACACGGGTCATCACCCAAAAAATCGCGCGGCTCATCCAGGCAGGACTGGATCCGCAACGAATTTTTGCCATTACTTTCACCAACAAGGCTGCGGCCGAAATGCGCGAACGCGCCAAGGTGCTGATCGGCCACCCGGCCCGGGCGGTCGTCATTTGCACTTTTCACGCATTGGGCGTGCGGATGCTGCGTGCAGACGGGCAGGCCCTGGGACTCAAATCCGCATTCTCAATTCTCGACAGCGATGATGTCGCCAGCCTGCTCAAAGACGCCGGCGGCACCACAGACATCAAAACGGCGCGGCAATGGCAGTGGACGATCTCTTTGTGGAAGAACATGGGCTTAAACTCAGCGCAAGCCGAGGCTCAGGCCAAAGACAACGACGAGCGCCAAGTTGCCCGGATCATGGCCCGATATGAAGAGCGACTAGCCGCCTATCAAAGCGTTGATTTTGACGATTTGATCAGCCTGCCACTCAAGTTGCTTTTGAATCATCCTTCCGTGCGCTCTGCCTGGCAGGCAAAAGTTGGTCATTTGTTGGTGGATGAATATCAAGACACCAACGCCACCCAATATGAACTGCTGAAGCTGCTGGTTGGCGGCAAAGGCCCAAAAGAGGCGCGGTTGACAGCTGTGGGAGACGATGACCAAAGCATTTACGGTTGGCGCGGCGCCACCCTGGACAACCTCAAGAAATTGCCGACGGATTTCCCTGGCTTGAAGGTGATCAAGTTGGAGCAAAACTACCGCTCAACCAGTTTGATTCTGCAAGCTGCCAACAACGTGATTGGCGCGAACCCCAAGTTATTTCCCAAAAACCTTTGGAGCGATCTCGGCGCAGGCGAACCGGTGCGCCTCATTGATGCGGACAACGAAGAACACGAGGCCGATCGGGCGGTGGCTCGAATTCAGGCGCTGATCGCCGGCAATCTGGTGCTGGCGAACGACAACACAACGCCAGCACCCCAGTACAAGGCATTTCGTGATTTCGCCATTTTGTATCGGGCCAACCACATGGCGAAGCCGTTTGAAAAGGCTTTTCGAAAGGCACAAATACCTTACAAAGTATCGGGCGGAACTGGTTTCTTTGACCGCGCGGAAATCAAGGATTTATGCGCATGGTTCAGGCTTTGGATCAATAACGACGACGACCCGGCGTTTTTGCGGGCTGTGACTACACCCAAGCGGGGCATTGGGCATCAAACGCTTGAACAGCTGGGCACCTTCGGATCGGCTTACAAACTCAGCTTGTTTGAATCACTTTTTTCACCTACTTTGGGTGCCACACTCAACAAAAAGGCCTTGGGCAGCCTGCATGAGTTCGGCCGTTATGTGAACGACCTGGAGTTTCGAGCTCGACAGGCTCAGGGGGCTGACGCAGCGGCTTCTTTTTTGCAGACCTGGTTAGCTGAAATTGGCTATCAACAGCATTTGCGAGATGCCGAAGAGAGCGAAAAACTGGCAGACGGGCGTTGGTCCAATGTTTTGGATTTTTGCGAATGGATGGCAGGGCGTTGCGGTGGCCAAATTGAACACAACTCCGGAGCTGATGGATTCACCGATGTGCGCGAGGTGAAATCACTGCTTGAGGTCGCGCAAACCGTGTCGCTGCTGTCGACCATTTCGGAGCGACAAACGGATCAGGATGTCGTGACGCTCAGCACATTGCACGCAGCAAAGGGCCTGGAATGGCCACATGTCCTGCTGATTGGTGTGAATGAGGGGCTGTTGCCATTTCGATTGGAGGATGACGACCTGGAGAGTCGCCTCGAGGAAGAGCGCCGACTGATGTATGTGGGCATCACCCGGGCGCAACGAAGCCTGGCCGTCAGTTGGACGAAGCGCCGAAAGAAGGGGCGCG
>JANOVW010000246.1:0-7995 GCA_031417575.1 Rhodoferax sp.
CCGGGCCCAATTCGGTTTTACACATGAACAAGTTCGTGTTCAATAGCAGCACGCATGTGGGTGTTATCGACGCTTCGGTACGGCGTGGGACGGTGAGCGTCATTTCCGGAAAAATTGCCAAGGCCAGCCCCGACAGCGTTAGTTTTTCAACCCCGTCCATGACCTTGGGAGTGCGTGGCACCCACTTCATCATGGACGCCGGACAAGACGGGGAATGACATGGACCCGCTGATTGTTCCGCTGGTGGCCTTGCTAGCCTGGTGGTTCACGCCGCCGCCTGCGCCACTGCCTGTCGCGCGTCCGGCAGTACGACAGGAGCGGGTCATTTTGTTGCCCGACGCCAATGGCAACGTCGGGTCAGTGATCATAAAAACCGCTACCCATGAACAAACGCTGACCAGCGCCTATGCAGCGGCCAAACCTGATGTACAGGGCCAGTTATTGGTCGAGCAAGAAACCCAGCAGGCTACCGGGCGGCAATATGCCCGCCTGCTCAATGCCTTGCCCGCAGCGCCAGTGGCATTCACCGTGTTTTTCGCATCTGATTCAGATTCAGCGCTGACGCCCGATTCCATCAACGTGCTGAACCGCCTTAAAGCCGCGTTGGCTGGCCGCGCAGCGCCTGAAATCACTTTGGTTGGCCATACCGACCGCCTTGGCTCGACAGATTACAACGATGCCTTGTCGCTGCGCCGGGCCCAGCACGTGCGGGGGGTGCTCTTGCAGGCCGGTTTCAGCCCGACCGGGATGGATGTGGCCGGACGCGGTGAACGCGAACCGCTGGTTCAGACCGCTGACGACGTGGCCGAAGAAAGAAACCGCCGCGTGGAAATCAACCTGCGTTGAGGCTCTGCACTAAACGACTGCAATAGGGCTCCAGCGCAGCATCAAGACTGTGAGGTCGTCTGATGCCTCGGCGGTTGAAACAAATGCCGATACATCTTCGCGTATCTGGGCGATCACCGCTGCAAGGGGCGTTTCAGGTGGCTGAGATGCCAATACTGCCTGCAAACGCTCCACACCATACAGCTGGTTTTGCGGGTTCATGGCTTCCGTTACGCCATCGGTGATGAGGCACAACGTATCGCCAGCGGCAAGCTGAACGTGCTGTGCCACATAGCTGAAATCGTCCAGCACACACAGCGGCGGGCCGCCACAATCGGCTGGCGACGGGATGCGGCTCACGCTGCCGTCGGGTTTGACCAGCCAGGGCGCGTCGTGCCCGGCATTGACCAGCTCCAGCCCACCGGTTTCTACATCCAGCACACCCATCAGCAGGGTGACAAACAGTTTCCCCACGTTTTCGCGCGCCAGGTCCTGGTTGGTGGCGGACACCACGTCCCCCAGGCTACCGGGCAATCGCAATGAAAAACTCTTGGTGAGGGTTTTGGTGGCTGCCATGAACAAACTCGCCGGAACCCCCTTGCCAGACACGTCGGCCACCACAAAACACAGCCGGTTGGGGCCCACCATGAAAAAGTCATACAGGTCACCTCCGACTTCACGCGCAGGCTCCAGCATCGCCGCCAATTGAAAGCGCGTTTCACCTGGAAACGCGGCACTGGCATCGGGCAACGAGCCCAACTGAATGCGGCGCGCCACCTCGAGCTCACTGTTCTGCCGGGCCGTGCTTTCGCGCAATTGCTGCTGGGCTGCGGAGAGCTGATGGTTGTCCCGTTGGGTCTCCAGCATGGAGCTGGAAACCAGACTTGACGACAGCACGCCGTAGGCCGCCAGCAATGCGGTGGCATCAACCAGCCAGCCGCGCACCACAAAACTCAGGAATCCCGCAAACAGCAGCGCGGCGCACCCCAACATCAAGGTCCAGGCGGCAGAGTTGG
This sequence comes from Rhodoferax sp., assembly GCA_031417575.1. Classification (GTDB taxonomy): domain Bacteria; phylum Pseudomonadota; class Gammaproteobacteria; order Burkholderiales; family Burkholderiaceae_C; genus JANYCG01. Next base: position 1,842 of record JANOVW010000246.1, read on the forward strand.
GCAATTTTGATGTCTGGGTCGTGATTGGGCGGCGCATTTGCGGTATCAGCCAGATCATCAGGCAGCCAACCACCGCCATCAGGCCCAGCTCGGCGCGCTTCATCCACCAGGGGCGCAACAAAAAGCGGCGCTCCAGAAAACTCTCCAGCATTTGCGCCTGAATTTCAACGCCGGGCACCAGTTCCCGCAGCGGCGTGGTACGCCGGTCATACAGGCCCGAGCCGGTGAGCCCAATCAGCACCAGTTTGCTGGCCAGCGCATCTGGCGCCACCTGCCCTTGCAGAACCGCCGCAGCAGACACTTGCCGCGCCAGTTCCTTGTCTTGCCGATGCGCAAAATGCAGCCAGACATCGCCACTGCCCTGGGTGGGCACGCTGAGGTCGGCGACATCAACACTGGTAATGCCGTGTTCGTCGGCCAGCAGGCGCAGCGCCGGTTCACCCGTGGCGACACGCAGCATCTCCATGGCCAACGAGGGCACGGCCTGGTTGTTGACCGCCATCACCAGCGGAATGCGGCGCACCACGGTTTGCCCGGCATCTACCGACACCAGCGCCTGCCCGTGCGCGGCGGCCTGCAATTGCGGCAAACTGGCCAACACGCCCGCGAATTGCTGCAAGCGGGGTACGGCATCACCTGTTGCAAGGATCGGCACGGTACGCAGCGAGGTGCTGCTGGTCACGGTCTGGTCTTCAAACCCGGCAGCGCCCAACACAGTGGGAGCCGCGCGAAGCGCCTGGGCCAGACGGTCTTCATGCGACGGTAGCTTGGCCAACGCCTGGGCCAGCTGCGCTTGCCCGGCTGGTAAATTCGCGGCCACCCGCTCGGGCGAGGTTTGGTCAACTTCGGGCATGAACAGGTCGAGCCCGATGGCCAGGGGTTGATGCACCTGGATGGCATCAATCAGCTCGGCCAGACGGTTTCGGGGCCAGGGCCATTGCCCAAATGCCTTGAGGCTGCGCTCGTCAATTTCAACAATGGTGACGGGCTGCATCTGGCGTTGGCGGGGAATCAGGCGCTGGTAACTGTCAAACAGCAGTTGCCGAGCCGCGCCAAAAGGGGCAACCAGGCCGGCTTGCCAGCCCGCGATTGCTGGCTGGCTGTGGCTTGGGGCAAGCGGGACTTCACTGAACCAACTGCCCAGCATGACCAGCGCCAGCAGGGCCGTCGCCATGGCCCGACCGCGCCAGGCCAAAAAAGCCCGTTGCAACAAGGCAAATAGGTGGTTCAAAGCACCAGCTCTAGGCCGTCCCAGGCTGCCAGCACCCGAACCGCGTGACCGTCACGGGTGGCAGCCTCCAGCCTTTGCGTGTCGTTCAAAACGGATTGAAGCTGGCTGTCATCGGAAGCGGGTTCATGGTGAAACAAGACCAGCTGTTTGGCCCGGGCCTCCTGGCACAGTTCGACCCCCACGATATTGCTGGAATGGCCCCAATCGGCCTTGACAGAAATCGCATCAGCCAGCGAATACATGGCATCAAATATCACCGCATCGGCCGACCTGAAAAACGCGACGACTTTGCGCCGCGCCTCCTCGTCGCCCAACTGGTGTTCGGAATCAGTGGAATAAACCACGCTTTTGCCATCTCGCTCAAAGCGCCAGCCATAGGAGTCACCCACGTGGTGCTGTAACAGGGCAGACACCGTGAGCCCCGCGATATCGTAGGTTTGCCCGGGGATCAACACATCAAAACGAATATTAGCACCCAACTGGTCAAACAGCACTGGAAACGACGGGCTGTCTTGCTGGCGCCTCAGTGCATATTCGGCGTTGGCATGGCAGGTGTGGACGATGATTTGGTTGCCCGGGATATAAGCCGGTGAAAAAAACGGGAACCCCATGATGTGGTCCCAATGCAGGTGCGAGAGGAAGATGTGATAAATCTGGGGTTGCCCAGCGCCGAAGCGCTGCAGCATGGATTGCCCCAAGGGCCGCACACCGGTGCCCAAATCCAGAATCACGTGTTCCGGCAGGCCAGTGATGATTTGTACACAACTCGAATGGCCACCATACGTGCCGCCCAAACCAAAGTCAAGGGTGTCCAGAAAAACGTCTGCTTCCGCTTCGGTTCGAATGGGTTGCGCAGCGGCGAGTTGGAGAATTTTTCGGAGCTTGGCACGCAGCAGGTCTGCCGTCATCGACACAGGAATCGAGCCACGCGTGCCCCAGAATTTCACCTTCACGTTGAAAGCGCCTCCACGCCCTGTTCAACCGACGCAAAAACCCGCAGCACCATGTTGAAGCGGCTGACTTCAAACACCACCTTAACCACTTCGGTTAATGCGGCTACAGCGACCTGCCCTTTTTGCGCTTTGGCTTGCTGCGCCGCCAACATCAGCACCCGCAAACCAACACTGCTGATGTAGTCAACTTGCGAAAAATCGAGCAACAAGGGCGGGGCATCAGGCGTGCATTGGGCCAAAAAAGGTGCCAACGCAAGTTCAAGTGGCCCGGCGCTGGCATGATCGACACGGCCGCTGACGGCCACCACCTGAACCTTGCCTAGCATCTGCGAAGTGAGTGTCACGGGAACCTCTGGGATATGTTGCCCCAAAGTATAGGGTTGAGCTTATTCGCCCAGATAAGCAGCCCGCACTTTCGGGTCAGACAACATGGCCTTGGCCTCGCCACTCATGCTGATCAGGCCCGACTCCATCACGTAGCCACGGTCGGCAATCGACAACGCGCGGCTGGCGTTTTGTTCCACCAGCAAAATGGTGACGCCCTGGGCCGCCACATCACGCACGACTTCGAAAATCTTGTCGACCATGATGGGCGACAGCCCCATCGAGGGCTCGTCCAGCAGCAGCACCTTGGGGCGGCTCATCAGGGCGCGGCCCATGGCCAGCATTTGTTGTTCACCGCCCGACATGGTGCCCGCCAGTTGGTCTTTGCGTTCGCGCAGGCGAGGAAACAGGTTGAAAACCTTTTCCATGTCTTCGGCTATGCCGGGTTTGTCAGTGCGGATGTAAGCCCCCATCTGAAGGTTTTCAGTGATGCTCATGCGGGTGAACACGCCGCGCCCTTCGGGCACCATGGCCAGGCCCTGGTTCACCATGTCCCAAGCCCCCTTGCCCTTGATGCTGTGGCCCAGGTACTCAATGTCGCCGGCGTTGATGGGCAAGGTACCCGTGATGGCTTTCATGGTGGTGGTTTTGCCGGCACCATTGGAGCCGATCAGGCAAACCAGTTCGCCTTCACGCACTTCAAAATCAACGCCTTTTACCGCCTGAATGCCCCCATAGGCCACCTTGACGCCGGAGACTTTCAGCAAGATGGGTTTGCTTGTGTTGGGTGTGTTCATGTCAGTGGCCTCCCGTTCCGAGATAGGCTTCAATCACCTTCTGGTTTTTTTGCACGTCGGCGGGTGTGCCTTCGGCGATTTGTTTGCCGTAATCGAGCACGGTGACGCGGTCACACAGGCCCATCACCAGCTTCACGTCATGCTCAATCAGCAAAATCGTGCGGTTGTCTTTGCGGATGCGGTCGATCAGCTCGCGCAGCATCACCTTTTCAGTGGCGTTCATGCCGGCGGCGGGTTCATCAAGTGCAATCAGCTGCGGATCGGTGGCCAAGGCGCGGGCGATCTCCAGGCGGCGCTGGTCACCATAACTCAGGGTGCGGGCCTTGTAATCGGCAAATTTGCCAATACCCACGTATTCCAGCAACTCTTGCGCGCGTTTGGCAATGGCCAGCTCCTCTGCCTTAAAACTGCTGGTACGAAAAATCGCGCCCAACAAACCCGAACCGGTGCGGATGTGGCGGCCGACCATCACGTTCTCAAGCGCGGTCATTTCCGAAAACAGGCGAATATTCTGGAACGTACGGGCAATGCCGGCCTTGGCGACTTCGTGCACAGCGGTGGGCTGGTAGGGTTTGCCAGCCAGTTCAAAGCTGCCACTGTCGGGTGTGTACAAACCGGTGAGTACATTAAAAAACGTGGTTTTGCCCGCACCGTTGGGGCCAATCAGGCCATACACCTGGCCGCGCTTGATGTGGATGCCGACATCGCTCAGTGCCTGCAAGCCGCCAAAGCGTTTGGATACGCCTTTGACATCCAGCACCACGTCCTGGCCCGTATGGCCATTTTGGCTGGTGCCCGGATTGATTGCGGCAGTAACGGTGGAATTCATGCGGCCTCCTTGGCGTTGCCTTGCGACAGCGATTTGCCGTGGTCTGGCGCGGGCCACAAGCCGCGCGGGCGCATCAGCATGATGACGATCATGGCCACGGCAATCAGCAGCTGGCGCAAGATGGCGGAATCAAGCCGCCCATCTGTCATGGATTGCAAAGGCCCGGCGATATAACGCAACACCTCGGGCAAAGCTGACAACAAAACCGCTCCCAAAATGACGCCCGGCAAATGGCCAATACCGCCCAAAACCACCATGGCGACGATCATCACTGATTCCATCAAGCTGAACGATTCGGGTGAAATAAAGCCCTGGAACGACGCAAACATGGCGCCTGAAACGCCACCAAACGTAGCGCCCATGCCAAAGGCCAGCAGCTTCAGGTTGCGGGTGTTGATGCCCATCGCCTTGGCGGCAATTTCGTCTTCACGAATGGCCATCCAGGCGCGCCCGACGCGCGACAGTTCCAGCCGGTGACACACCACCACACTCACCACCACCAGCACCAAAAACAGGTAGTAATAAAGCGACACCGAGGGTATTTCAAACGAGCCAATGCTGAGTTTTTTACCCAAACTCACCCCAAAAAAGCTGATGGAGTCGATCTGGTTGATACCCTTGGGCCCGTTGGTGATGTTGACCGGGTGATCCAGGTTGTTTAAAAACACGCGGATGATTTCACCAAAACCCAAGGTAACGATGGCCAGGTAATCACCCCGCAACCGCAGCGTGGGTGCCCCCAACAACACACCGAACACCCCCGCTATCACTGCCGCAACGGGAATCACGACGTACAAAGGCGTGTGCAGGCCATTGGGGAACCATGCCGCAAACAGGGGAAAGGTTTCGGTCAGGTGGGGGGAAGCCATCAAACCGTACATGTAGGCACCAATGGCAAAAAATGCCACATAACCCAAATCAAGCAGGCCGGCATAACCCACCACAATGTTCAGGCCCAAGGCCAGCAGCACGTACAGCAGCGCCATATCGGCAATACGCACCCAGGCGTTGCCAAACTGCTGCAAGAAGAGCGGCAGAATGAGCAGGCCCGCAGCACAGATCAGCATGGTGATCAGGCGTTTTTTGGAGTCCATGTTGGATGTCATGTGATGTTCCTTCACGCCCGGTCTGCCACCCGTTCACCCAGCAAGCCAGAAGGCCGCAGGGTGAGCACGATGATCAACACGATGAACGCAAAAATGTCTGAATAGTGGCTGCCCAGCACCCCCCCGGTGAGGGCCCCGATGTAGCCCGCGCCGATGGATTCAATCAGCCCCAACAAAATGCCACCCACCACCGCACCGCCCAAGTTGCCAATGCCGCCAAACACCGCAGCAGTAAACGCCTTGAGCCCCGGCAGGAACCCCATGGTGTGTTGCACGGTGCCGTAGTTGGCGGCCCACATCACGCCTGCAATCGCAGCCAGCAAGGCACCAATCACAAAGGTGGCCGAGATCACGAAATCGGGCTTCACGCCCATGAGCGCCGCGACACGGGGGTTTTCAGCGGTGGCCCGCATGGCCCGCCCCAAACGGGTGCGGTTCACCACCCACATCAAGATGGCCAACGACACCGCCGTGAGCGCCAAAATCAGGATTTGGGTGGTGGTGATGACCGCCCCACCGATGTTGAACGGCGCGGCGGGCAGCAGGTTCGGATAGGGCTTGTAATTGGGTTTCCAGATGATCATGGCCAGCGTTTGCAGCAAGATGGACATGCCGATGGCGGTGATCAGCGGGGCCAGTTTGGGGCTGTTGCGCAAGGGCCGGTAGGCCACTTTTTCGATCACAAAATTGAGCACCGAAGCGACCACACAAGCCACCAGCATGGCACACAGCAAAATCAGCCAGCCCGGTGTGCCGGGCATGCCTTCCTGCATCAGGCCAATAATGGTCCAGCTGGTCAGGGCTCCGACCATCAGCACTTCACCGTGGGCAAAGTTGATCAGGTTGATGATGCCGTACACCATGGTGTAACCCAACGCCACCAGGGCATACATGCTGCCCAGTACCAGACCGTT
>JANOVW010000247.1:0-2811 GCA_031417575.1 Rhodoferax sp.
GCAAATCACCCACCATCGTTTGCGCGGATCCCGACCTGGACCACGCGGTAGCCGGGGTGTTGTATGGCATTTTCAGCTCCAGTGGTGAAAGCTGCATTGCCGGTTCGCGCGCCTTTGTGCACACCAGTGTTTATGCGGAATTCAAGCGTCGGCTGGTGGCCGGGGCGCAGCGCCTGCAGGTCGGCGACCCCGCGCTGGACACCACCCAGATGGGCCCGCTCATCAGCGCCAACCACCGTGCCGGTATTGAGCGTTACGTGCAAATGGGTCTGGACGAAGGCGGCACCTTGTTGTGTGGTGGCGTCCGGCCCACCGGCGGTGAGTATGACCAAGGTTACTTCTTCATGCCCACCATCTTTGAGGGCCTGCCCAACACGGCGCAGATGTGCCGCGAAGAAATCTTCGGCCCGGTCTTGGCGCTGATTCCGTTTGCTGACGAAGCCGACCTGATCGCCCAATGCAATGACAACATCTATGGCCTGGCGTGCGGCGTCTGGAGCCGGGATTACAAAACAGCGCTGCGGCTGGGGCGGGCCCTCAACACCGGCACCGTGTGGGTCAACACCTACAAGTTGTTTTCTGTCAGCACGCCGTTCGGCGGCATGTTGCAAAGCGGTTTTGGCCGTGAAAAAGGCCGCGCGTCGCTGGCCGAATACATGACGCAAAAAAGTTACTACTGGGGCTTGAATGACACGCCCCTGCCATGGGCCGGGCCCGAATCTCAAACTTGAAGCAAACACCATGATCGAAGGCATTGACTCCATCACCTACTGCACTGACGGCACCTCGCAGGGCTGGGAGGATTCCCGCCGCTTTTTTGCCGATTGGGGCTTGACGGCACTGGCCGATGAGGGGCAAACCCAAGTATGGGAAACCCAGAACGGCGCACAGGTCATCGTCAAACGACCGGACGACCCTGGTTTGGCACCCGCCATTGAGCCCGGAGCCACGTTGCGGCGCGTTGTTTTTGGCGTAAAAACTATAGTTGATTTATATTCAATAGAAAAATTGGCTCATAGTTCAAATATTAATTGCACAGCAAGCTATATTAATAGTAGTAAGACTGATGACATTAAAAATAAAATATTATCACTAACCGACCCCCACGGGCTTTCAATTGGATTTCAGGTGAGCCAAAAACGCGCGGTATCGGTGCAAGGTTCGCCCTCAAACCCGTTCGGCAACCCGCAACGTATTGATGCCGCCTCCCCCATCTACGAGCGCGCCATTCCGGTTGACCTGGGCCACGTGGTGCTGTTCTCAGACCAACTGCAAGCCGCTGAAGCGTTTTATGCTTCACTGGGGTTTGTGGCCTCAGACCGATACCCCGGCCGCGGTGTGTTCATGCGTTGCGCCGCCAATGCGGGCCATCACGATATTTTCTTGCTCGAAGTGCCCGGTAAAGCCAAGGGGCTGAACCATGTTGCCTTCACCGTGCGGGATATTCACGAAGTGTTTGGCGGCGGTTTGCACATGAGCCGCTGCGGCTGGAAAACCCAACTCGGCCCGGGCCGCCACCCCATTTCATCGGCCTACTTTTGGTATTTTGAAAACCCTTGCGGGGGACTGATCGAATACAACGCCGACGAAGACCACCTCACCGAGAAATGGCAACCGCGTGAATTCCAACCCGCTGCCACGATGTTTGCTGAATGGGCCATTGACGGCGGACTCGACGGCCACACCCGCAGGCAGCCCAAGGTGCAGGCCGGCGGCGCATTTCTGACTGAAAAAAGGTAAGGCCATGACCCCTGTATCGACAAGCTTTCCGAAGACCATGGCAAGGCCACCCCTGCTGGCGCGTCGCCGCCCGCTGCTGCAATGGGTTGGCATGGGCCTGTGCGGGTTGGCCATGGGCGTCATGGGCAGCCCCGTGCAGGCCCAGGCCTTGGGCACCGAACCGTTCAAAATCGTCGCCCCGTTTCCGCCCGGTGGCCCCATCGACACCTTGGCCCGCATGCTGGCCAATGGCCTGGCCGAGCGCTACAAACAAACGGCCGTGGTCGAAAACCTGCCCGGTGCGGCGGGCAACATCGGCATGGACAAAGTGAAAAAGGCCAAACCCGATGGGCACACCCTGCTGGTAATTCCGGCCGGCAACCTGACCATCAACCCGACGCTGATGCCCAACTTCCCGTTCAATGTCGAACGCGATTTCACCGCTGTCACGATGCTGGCCACTGCCCCCAACGTGTTGGTGGCGCATCCCGGCCTCAAGGTCAAAACGGCCCGCGAACTGATTGCCCTGGCCAAAGCCAAACCCGGCACCCTGGCCTTTGCCTCACCGGGTGTGGGCAGTGGTTTGCACCTGGCGGGCGAATTGTTCAATGGCCAGGCCGGAACCGATTTGCTGCATGTACCCTACAAAGGCACGGGCCCGGCGCTCACCGACGTGTTGGGCGGAACCGTGCCGCTGATGTTCTCCAACCTGCCGGCCGTGATGGGCCATATCAAAAGCGGCAAGCTGGTGGCCATCGGTATCACTGACAGCCAGCGCAGCACCTCCGCACCCGATATCCCCACCTTGGCTGAACAAGGCGTCCCCGGTGTGGTGGTGACTTCGTGGTACAGCGTGTTGGCACCGGCAGGCCTGCTGCCCGCACTGGCCGAGCAGTTGGCCAAAGATGCCGCCGGCATCCTGGCCACGCCGTCGATTCGGGAGCAATTGCAAGCCCAGTCCCTGACCGCCGTGGTGATGAAACCCGCAGCGTTTGCCACCCACATGCGCGCCGAAACGGCGCAGTGGGCCCAGATCATCAAGGCCAAAAATATCGTGGCCCAGTAGTCAAACATTACTTAGTCAACCGTTTG
>JANOVW010000248.1:0-2752 GCA_031417575.1 Rhodoferax sp.
GTTCTTTAGGCCATTTTTGCATGAGAACCAAAGCGTTTCCAATCAGGTTGGTGGTGGTTTCATGGCCTGCATTGAGGATGAAAACGCAGTTTTGCAACAGCTCGGTCTCAGACAGTTGCCTATCACCCTCGCCCTGAATCAACCGCGTCAGCACGTCGTGCTGCGGGTCACCGGGGTGGCGGCGGCGGTGGTTGGTCAGCGTCTTGAGGTAGGCGGTGAAATCAGTCACCGCCTGGTTGCCCGCGGCTTCTTGTTGGGGCGTCAGTTTGGGTTCGAGCGCACCCAAAATCGCCAGAGACCAAGCCCGCAATGGCGCACGTTCGGCTACTGGCACATCCAGCAAATTGCCGATCACCTCGACCGGAATGGCGCAGGCGAAGTCTTCGATCAAATCACCGCCGCCTTTTTTTTCGATAGCGTCAAGCAGGCGGTCTACCAGTGCGACCAGGGCGGGTGCCATGCCGTCGATGGCGCGGCGGGTAAGCGCGCCCATGATGAGCTTGCGCACCCGCGAATGCAGGGGTGGGTCGTTGAAGACCAAGCTGGTGGTGTGGTGCTGGAACAGCGGGGCGGGACTATCGGCAGTGAAGGGTTCTACGTTGTATTTGGCCCCGAATTCCAGCTTTTTGTCGCTACTGAAAACCGCCGCATCACGGTACACCACTACCAGGTCGGCATGGCGGGTTAAAAAGTAGGAGCCGTCGGGCATGCGGCGTACGGGTTGGTGGGTGCGCAGCCAGTCGTATACAGGGTACGGATCCGCATAAAAATCGGGCGGCAAATCGCGAAGGTCAAAGTGCTCGCCAATGGCTGCGGCACGCTCGGCAGACATGGTTGGCCCAAGCAAATGGGGTAACACGGGGAGCGCCGGAGCGTGTGGGGGCAGCGTCGGATCGGTCATAAAAGCCAAAAATATTACATTTAAAAAACGAATGAAAGCGTGAAATTTGTCTCAAAACGATAGCCCCATGCAAAGGCAAGAAGGCCGCCCCAAAAAAGCTGTTGAGCCTGCGCCGGGCAGGGTTATTATGCGGACTTCCCAACCCACTTACTGGAGCGCATATGGCAGGATGGTACGAACTGAGCAAGACCGACAAAGGTCAATTCACCTTCGTCTTGAAGGCGGGCAACGCTGAAGTGATTTTGCGCAGCGAGCAATACGATGCCAAGGCCTCGGCCAGCAACGGGATTGCTTCCGTGCAAAAAAACAGCTCTGACGCAGCCCGTTTCAGCAAAGAAACCGCCAAGAACGGCAGTTTCTATTTCAACTTGAAAGCGGGTAACCACCAGATCATTGGTACCAGCCAAATGTACAAAACCGAAGACGGCCGTGACAACGGCATCAAGTCGTGCCAAACCAACGGGCCGACGACGACCATCAAGGATTCAACGGCTTAAAACCAATCATTTCAAAAAATCACGAAGCGCCGCGAGGGTTTCCTCCGGCGCTTCTGTCATTTGGTGGTGGCCCGAAGGCACTGTCACCACTTTGGCGGCTTTGGCTGCTTTGATCAGGCCCTGAGCGGCTTTGGGGGGTGTCATTTGGTCGACCTCGCCCAAGATAAACAGCACTGGGCAGGTAACGCGGGCCATGGCTGCTTCGCCGCCCGCATAGTCGTTACAGGCTTTGAAGCTGCTGTAAAAAACATTGTTGTGCAAGTTGCTGGCAAACACCCGTTTGGCCAGCGCCAAAGATCCACCGTACACCCATGTGCCTGGCCCCAGCGCCGAGGGCGGAGCCGCCAGCGTGGAACGTGAAAAAACATTGACCATTTCCATGGTTTTGGTTGGGCTTTTGACGGAGCCTTCCAGCAATGCATCCGACACCTTCATGGGAAATGCTGTGCCGATGAGCGCCAGCCGGGTGACCAGATCAGGTTCCCGCGCAGCCACTTCCAGGGCAATGAGCGAACCAAAACTGTGCCCGACCAAGGCAACTGCGCCCAGGCCTGTTGTGCTTGCCACAGCGCGTATCAACGCGATGACAAAATCGGCTGCGGCTTCCACAGTGGCGGGCGGTGTGCCGTGGCTGCGGCAGTGGCCGGGCAGGTCAGGGCACAAGACGTTGTAGCCGTGGTTGGCGAAATAACGGCTTTGCAGGATCCAGACACTGTGGTCATTCAACGCGCCGTGAATGAACAGCACGGTGGGTTTGGCGGGGTCGGGCGTCTTGCCGCCGGTGTAGCAATAGGTGGTGTGGCCGTTGACGTCAATTTCCATGAGGGGCTCCGGGGATGGGGTCTGAACGGGTTTTTAAGCGGCCTTTTCAGCGGCTTTCAAAGCCCGCTTCAGGTCATCGATTAAATCGTCGGCATCTTCCAGTCCGATAGACAGACGTATCGTGCCCTGGGTAATACCACCGGCCACGAGCGCTTCGTCACTCATGCGAAAGTGGGTGGTGCTGGCCGGATGAATCACCAGGCTGCGGCAATCGCCCACATTGGCCAAATGGCTGAAGATCTTGAGGGTTTCAACAAATTTTTTGCCCTGTTCACGATTGCCTTTGAGGTCAAAACTGAACACGGAGCCGGCTCCGCGCGGCAACAGCTTTTGGGCCAAGGCGTGGCTGGGGTGCGATGCCAGCAACGGGTGGCCCACGCGCGAGACAAAGCTGTTTGCTGCCAAAAATTCAACTATTTTTTGGGTATTTTTCATGTGCTGCGCCATGCGCAGCGGCAGGGTTTCGATGCCTTGCAAGATGAGCCAGGCGCTGTGTGGGCTCATGCAGGCCCCAAAATCGCGCAGGCCCTCG
>JANOVW010000249.1:0-8418 GCA_031417575.1 Rhodoferax sp.
CTTCGCCAAAACCGGCATTCCGGCCAGCATCGTTACCAAGTTTTTGGCTGAACATGGTGTGGTGGTCGAAAAAACTGGTCTGTACAGTTTTTTCATCATGTTCACCATCGGTATCACCAAGGGCCGCTGGAACAGCATGTTGACGGCGCTGCAGCAGTTCAAAGACGATTACGCCAAAAACCAGCCCATGTGGCGCATCTTGCCCGAGTTCTGCCAAAAGTACCCCAAATACGAAAAGATGGGCTTGGCCGACCTGTGCCACCACGTGCATGCGCTGTACGCCAAATACGATATTGCGCGGCTCACCACCGACATGTATTTGAGCGACCTGCAGCCCGCCATGAAACCCAGCGATGCCTACGCCCACATTGCACAACGCAAAACCGAACGGGTCGAAATTGATCACCTGGAAGGCCGCATCACCGTGGGCTTGGTTACGCCGTATCCGCCCGGCATTCCGCTCCTCATTCCGGGCGAAGTGTTCAACCGCAAAATTGTGGATTACCTCAAGTTCTCGCGCGAGTTCAATTCCCAATGCCCAGGCTTTGAGACTGATATTCACGGCTTGGTAGAAGAAGAGGGCGCAGATGGCAAGGTGCACTACTACGCTGATTGTGTAGTGATTTAAACTTGATTATATTTTAGAATTTTTTAAGTTGTTTAAATAACCTAATTTGCTATTTTTATTATATCTGACAGTGCAATTGAATTAACAATATTACTCCATTGTTTATTTTTTATTTTTTGTAATACCAATAAATATTGAAAATAGTCGTCAAGCATTGACCTGCATCAATACCGTCCGGATTGCGGCTTCTAAAGTGTCCTCATCACTTCAGGAGCAACGCGATGAAATGGTCTTTCAAACACCCCGCCAGGGTATCGTCGATTTTTCTGTTCATCGTCTGCCCGCTTGTTTGGGGGTTGGTTCTCACCGCCTGTTCGCCTGACAACCGGGCTAGCCAGCCGCCTTATGTGGCCGCGCCACCGACTGCAGCTGCATCCAGCGACCAAGGCCCACCTCAGGGCGAACCGATCAAAGCGGTGTTGACCAGTCCGCCCCTGGTGCCACCTGCAACGGGCCGCAAGGCACCCGCAAAAGTCATTGTTGAATTGGAAGTGCGCGAACTGGAAAAGGAAATTTCAGAGGGCGTCTCCTACACCTTGTGGACTTTTGGCGGCACGGTGCCAGGCAGTTTCATCCGGGTCAGGCAGGGCGACACGGTTGAGTTCCATCTGAAAAACCAACCGGATTCCAAAATGCCGCACAACATCGACCTGCATGGCGTCACGGGCCCCGGAGGAGGCGCTGCATCCAGTTTTACCGCGCCCGGGCACGGATCCCAATTCACGTTCAAGGCCTTGAATGCCGGACTGTACGTTTACCACTGTGCGACCGCACCGGTGGGCATGCATGTCGCCAACGGCATGTATGGGTTGATGTTGGTGGAGCCTCCCGAAGGATACCCACCAGTCGACCGCGAGTATTACGTCATGCAGGGCGATTTTTACACCGCCGGCAAATACCGTGAAAAAGGTTTGCAGGCGTTTGACATGCAGAAGGCCATTGATGAGCGGCCTACCTATGTTTTGTTCAATGGCTCGGAATCAGCCTTGACCGGGGCCAATGCGCTGAAAGCGAAAGTTGGCGAAAAAGTAAGGCTGTATATCGGGAATGGCGGGCCCAATTTGGTGTCCAGTTTCCATGTGATAGGTGAAATTTTCGACAAGGTGTGGTTTGAAGGTGGCACCAAATTTCAGGAGAACGTGCAAACCACACTCATCCCCGCGGGGGGCGCTGCCATCGCTGAATTCAAGACGGAGGTGCCTGGCACCTATGTAATTGTTGACCACTCGATCTTCAGGGCCTTCAACAAAGGCGCACTGGGCATGATGACAGTGGATGGACCTGAAAACAAGGCAATTTATTCCGGCAAGGAGATTGATTCCACCTACCTCGGTGACAAAAAATCAGACATGAGCAGCGTGGCGGTTGCCACTCTGGCGGCTTCGAAGGGTGCGCTGACGCTGGACATGCAGGTACAAGCTGGAAAAGCGCTCTACAACGGGGCCTGCTCGGTTTGTCACCAGCCCAATGGCGAAGGGCTCGCTGGCGTCTTTCCGCCGCTGGCTAAATCTGACTACCTTCTCGCTGACAAAAAACGTGCCATGGGTGTTGTGCTCAATGGATTGAACGGAGCCATCAAGGTCAATGGCCAGGACTACAACTCTGTCATGCCACCGATGAGCCAACTGGCCGACGATGAAGTTGCCAATCTGCTAAGTTACGTGGGAAACACCTGGGGCAACAGCGCAGGGGCTTACAGCGCCGCTGAGGTTGGAAAGGTGCGCGCCAGCACGCCACGGCCCAAAGGTGCGGCGCATTGAGGTCGCGCCATGAAGCGGCTCAAACAGGCCTGGAGGACGGCCGCTCGCGTGGTTGGCCGCTCGGCCAGTCGCACGACCACCGCAGTCGCGTTATTGGGTCTCGCAGGGGGGCTGCAACAGCCCCTTGCGCAAGGCCGTGCCAACAGCTCGGGCCTAACAGACAACCGCCCCGCCACAAGCGCCAGTGCGCCTGCATACCGCAGTTTGCCCATGGGCAGTTTTGCCAGCCTGCTGCCACCCAGCGACCAACAGTCGATTGTGAAAATAGCCGCTTTCAAGCTGCGCGTGATGCCGGTAACAAAGGCCGAATTTGCCGGGTTTGTAGGGCGTGATATCCGTTGGCGTCGCTCTTATCTGTCTGCCGGCGTTCTGGCAGACCATCTGTATTTGCAATCCTGGGTAAACGATTTGCAGCCTTTTGCCGGGCCCACACAGCAGCAGCTGCAGCAACCGGTCACCCAGGTCAGCTGGTTTGCAGCGCAGGCTTTTTGCGAGTCAGAAGGTGCGCGGCTGCCGACCTGGCACGAATGGGAGTATGCCGCCGCTGCGGACGAACACCGCCGTGACGCCCGAGCAGACGCGGTCTGGCGCAACCGCATCCTGGCCTGGTACGGACAAACCTCCAAGGCCCTGCCGATGGTCGGTGGCCAGTTGCCAAACGTGTATGGCGTTCATGACCTGCACGGCGTGATTTGGGAATGGGTGGACGACATCGGGGCGTTGATGGTCAGCGGCGACAACCGCAACCAGGGAGACCCGGATATCGCCCGATTCTGCGGCGCCGGTGCGATCTCGGCCAACGACCGGGCCAATTACCCCGTGCTGATGCGCATGGCGATGTTGTCGTCCCTCAAAGCCATGGATACCAACCGCAACTTGGGTTTTCGTTGTGCCAAAAGCCAGGGAACCAGTCAAGCCACCCCGTCGAGGAAAAAACCATGAGCCACCGTCGATCAGTGCTTCGGCAAGCGGGGGCGACACTCGTCGCGTTGGCCCTGCCGGGCTTCAGCAAGGCCGCCGCCCCACACAACACACCAGCTCAACCAGCGCCGGTTCAAACCATGGCTGAACGCAAATCACTCTATCAACTCAGACTCCCGTTGACCGACCAATTGGGCGCTGTGACCTGGTGGGGTGAGTTTGGCGATGTCGTCCAAAAAGACGGTAAAAGAGCCGCCTATCCGCGCTTGGCAAGCATGTTTTACACCCGTTGCGACATGGTTTGCCCCATGTTGTTTGAAAGCATACGGTTGATGGAGTCCACATTGACGGTCGTTGCCCGTCAGCGTCTGCGCATCAGTCTGGTCACGTTGGATCCTGAGCGCGACGATATTGCATCGCTCAAACAAACGGCCGATCTGCGGGGTGGCGATACCGCACGTTGGCGCCTCTACCGAAGTGATACGCGTGACGTGCGAAAAATTGCCGGCTTGCTGGGTGTGCAATACCGGCAGCTGGGCAGTGGCGATTTCAGCCATTCCACGCCCGTGGTCTTGCTGGATGCGCAAGGTGTTGAGGTGGGGCGCACGGAACAGATAACCAGGCCGGATCCCGGTTTTCTCAAACTGCTGGCAGCGGCGACCGCCAGCCCGGCGCTGGTTTTGCCCTGAGCTTTCCACAACCATCCTTTTTCAGCTTGTTTTAAGCCATGGTTTGGCCTTGAGCCTGTCGTGAAACTGAGGTAACCTCAGTGCCATGACTGACACACAGCACTCAGGGCATTCCCACGGACCGGCATTGCGCACGGCCTGCTCGTCTTGCCGCTTGCGCGACATCTGCATGCCGGTTGGGCTTAACGCAGCCGAGATGGCCAAAATCGACCAGATGGTCAGTACCCGGGTCAAGATCAAGGCGGGTGAAAACCTGTTTCGCTCGGGTGGGCGGTTCAAGTCGCTTTATGCTGTGCGCACCGGGTTTTTCAAAAGCACGATTGGCACGCCAGATGGGCGCGAGCAAGTGTCGGGCTTTTACATGAGTGGTGAAATTCTGGGCCTGGACGGCATGGCCAGTGGCCAACACGTGAGCAATACCCGGGCGCTGGAAGATTCGGACGTGTGCGTGTTGCATGTCAACCTCATCAATGACCTGGCGCACCACGTACCGGCCTTGCAGCAACACGTGCAAAAAGTGATGAGCAAGGAAATCGTCAATGACCACGACCACCTCTTTATGCTCGGTTCGATGCGGGCTGATGCGCGGCTGGCCAGTTTTTTGCTGAATCTGCTCTCGCGGCTGCACACTCGTGGGCAGGCGCAGCATGAGCTGCTGTTGCGCATGACGCGTGAAGACATCGGCAGCTACCTGGGGGTGACACTTGAAACCGTGAGCCGCAGCTTCAGCAAACTCGTGAAAATGGGCGTTTTGGCAGTCGAGCAAAAACGCGTGCGGGTGTTGAACCCGGCTGCCCTGCACCAGATCGCAGAGCACGAAGACGCGCCGATTTGCCAACAGCCGGTGCTGCCTTCGCATCTGCCTGCTGTGGCAAAACGGGCTGGTGCGACATCGGTGCCGCAAGTGGCATCGCTGAACCCGGCGTGATCTGCACGTCGCAGCTGGCCTATCGGTATCGCGATGGGCAAACCCTGCATTTTCCGGATATCGCGGTAGCCCAGGGCACCACCTTGCTGCTGCACGGGCCGTCCGGGTCGGGCAAATCGACCTGGCTTGCCTTGGTGGCTGGTTTGTTGCGCGCAGGTGCCGGGCGGGTGTGTGTGGCGGGGCAAGATTTGGCGAGCCTCTCACCCTTGGCTACCGATGCCTGGCGCGCCAAAACCATTGGTTTTTTGCCCCAAAAACTGCATTTGAGTGACGCGTTATCGGTGGCCGACAACCTGGCCATCGCGCAATGGGCGGCAGGCGTTAAAGGCGAGCCTGCCGCCGTGCAGCAGGTATTGGCCAGTCTGGGTGTGGCTGAGTTAGCACAGCGAAAGCCACACCAGTTATCGGGTGGGCAGGCCCAGCGTGTGGCGCTGGCGCGGGCGGTTTTGTTGTCGCCGCGCGTGATTCTGGCGGACGAACCCACTGCCAGCCTGGATGACGCGACCGCTCAAGCCGCGCTGGCGCTCCTGCAAAGTACTGCGCAAGCCCATGCGGCCACGCTGGTGATCGCTACCCATGACAGCCGCGTTGCACAGGCTTTGCCCCAATGCACCGTGTATGAATTGGGGCATTTTCTGTTAACAGACAAACACCAATAGCCATGAATATCGTCGCTATTGCTTACCGGTATTTGTGGTCGCGCCCACTGGCTACAGCACTCAACTTGTTGTTGCTGGCGCTTGGGCTGGCGTCCATCACCCTGGTGATATTGACCGCCGGACAAATGGACAGGGCTTTCGAGCGCGACTTGGCTGGAATTGACCTGGTGGTGGGGGCCAAAGGCAGCCCGCTGCAATTGATTCTGGCCGGTGTGTTCCATATCGACGTGCCCCCAGGCAACATCCCGCTGGCGGCAGTGCAAGAACTCGCAGCAAATCCGCAGGTGGCCCAACTGATTCCGCTCAGCCTGGGCGACACCTTGCGCGGTTTTCGCATCGTGGGCACTACGCCTGCCTATGCGAAACATTACCGGGCTACGGTGGCGCACGGTGAGCAGTGGGTTGTCGAACCCCAAACCACGGTGCAAACCAATGGCCAAGACCAGGCCAAGGTGCAAGCGCCAGGCGCAGCCAGGGCAAGTACCGATCTACAAGCCGTGCTGGGTGCCCAGGTGGCCCGAGAAACAGGGTTGGGCCCTGGCGCACGCTTCGCCAGTTCGCACGGCCTGGGCGGCAAAGGGCACGAACATGGCGACAACCTCTACCGTGTGGTTGGCATTTTGGCCCCGTGCACCTGTGTGCTGGACCGCCTGGTGCTCACACCGCTGGAATCGGTTTGGCGGGTGCATGAAAAAGCCGTAGCACTCGATGAGAGCGACCGCAAGGTGATGCAGGCAGAGCGCGAAGTTACCCTCGCGCTCATCACCTACAAGAGCCCGCTGGCGGCTGTCAGCCTGCCGCGTTTTATCAACACCACCACCGAGATGCAGGCGGCGGCCCCGGCGGTTGAAATTACCCGCCTGCTGCGCATGGTGGGGGTGGGCACCCAGGTGTTGCAAGGGTTTGGCGCGGTGCTGCTGCTGACTGCCGGGCTGAGCGTTTTTATCGCCTTGTGGAACGCCGTGCGCGAGCGACGTGCCGATCTGGCCATGTTGCGCATGTTGGGCGCATCGGCCCCCAAAATCGCCGGTTTGTTGCTGTGTGAAGCGTTGTTGTTGGCATTGCTGGCCACCGTGCTGGGCATGGCGTTTGGCCACGCGCTCACCGGCTTGATCGGCCATTGGCTACAAGCCGAACGTTCGTTGGCACTGACCGGCTGGATCTGGTTGCCCGCTGAATGGTGGGTGCCGGCATTGGGTGCTGCGGTGGCCCTGCTGGCCGCCATGCTCCCCGCACTGGGCGCCTACCGGCTCGAAGTGACTACTTTGCTCAACGTACGGTAAGCCCATTTTTTCTTTCAATTTGTACTTCGGAGAATCCATGAAAAACATCATTTTGCAAAGCCTTGCCCTGCTGTGTATGGCAACCGTTACGCTGACAGCCGTTGCGCAGCATTCCGACAAACAAACCAAAGAAGATGTCCAGCGCCACCGCGCCATGGCAGCCGCCCATGAAGGCGCTGCCAAATGCCTGGAGTCCGGCAAAAAAGAAGACGTTTGCAACAAGGAGTTGCTGGCCGCCTGCAAAGGCCTGGCGATCGGCAAATACTGCGGCATGAAACACGACCATTGAATCCGGGCAGGCCGGACAACCGGCAAAACGCAAAACACTTGACCCAGATCAAACTTGTTCTGAGGCGATAGGCCTACGCTTGAGGCTCATTGTTCAAAGGAGCCTCTCATGTACCAACGCATCTTGATCTGCACCGATGGTTCACCCCTGTCAGACAAAGCCATCCAGTCCGGCATCGCTCTGGCCGCCGGGCTGGACGCTGAAATTGTTGCCTTCACTGTCGTTGATTTTTATCCGCAAACCTATTTTGAAGGGGCCATCGCCTTGACATCCAAAGAAGTGCAGGCGATTGAAAAACAATGGCGCGAAAAAGCCCAAGGCGTGCTGGACGACGTGCAAAAACTGGCCCACGCCCGCGATGTAAAAACCACCACCGTGGTGGGGCAGGGTCTGGTATCAGATGCCATCATCAAGGCCGCCAAAAAACACAAATGCGACCTGATCGTGATGGCCTCACACGGCCGCAAAGGCGTGGCGCGCGTTTTGCTGGGCAGCGAAACGTTGGCGGTGCTGACGCATTCGACTTTGCCGGTGCTGGTGCTGAGGTGATATGGTGATGCTTCAGGAGTAGCGGGCCGCAATGGCCGGCCGGGTACCTGCATCCTCATGGCGATGGCATGCTATGAAAGACCTGCTTGGGCTCAATGGTTCTGTGCCCATTCCAGTGCGTCATCCAGTCTGTCGTCGCCCCAAAACAGCTCGGAGCCCACCGTGAACGAGGGTGCCCCAAAAATCCCCAGCGCCTTGGCCCGTTCGGTTTGACGCTTGAGCGCGTCTTTGACGGCTGGCGTTTGGGCTCTTGCAATTAAACCATTGGGCTCCTGATGCAGATTTGTCAGTGCCTGGAGCAGGTTTTCTTGTGACCCGATCAGGATGTTTTGTGTCCAGTGCAGACGAAACACGGCCTCTGTGAATGGCTGACACCAGCCTTCGTCGGCGGCGATGCAGGCAATGCGCGCCGTGAGCAGTGATGGAACCGGATAGTCAGATGGTTTGGCGTAAGGTGCGCCATGCTTTGCAGCGCGGCGCTCAATATCTCGCCACATATAGGCCGTTTTGCTTGGGTAGGGCAGAAACGGTCCTTCGGTCATGCCCAATTCGGCCATGATTGGCATCACAAAAAACGGCTGCCAACGTACTTCAACGCCCCTGGCAGCCGCCATTTTGCCGATTCTGGCGACTGCCAAATAGGTGTAGGTGCTGCCGTATTCGATCCAAAAGTCGATGGGTTGCATGATGGTGCTTGGTTTGAGCGTAACGT
>JANOVW010000250.1:0-7955 GCA_031417575.1 Rhodoferax sp.
TTGGATTTTTCGAGCGCGTCAACGATGTTTTGGGCCGATTTGTCGGCCATGCGGTCCAGCGCGGCCAGGGCGGCAAAGCCCAGCCGGTACAGGTCTGGCAGGGTTTTGATGACCTGCGCATCGACCAGTTGGTCCACCAGCTTTTCACCCAGGCCTTCCACCTCTACCGCGCGGCGCTGCGCAAAATGCAGGATCGCCTGCTTGCGTTGGGAGGAGCAAAACAGGCCGCCGGTGCAGCGGTAGTCGGCCTCGCCCTCCTCCCGCACCGCCGCACTGCCGCATACCGGGCAGGTGTGCGGCATGGTGAACACCGGCACATCGCCTACGCGCTTGTCCAACAGCACAGCGACCACTTCGGGAATCACATCGCCCGCGCGGCGCACGATGACGGTGTCGCCCACCCGCACGTCTTTGCGGCGGGCTTCGTCTTCATTGTGCAAGGTGGCATTGGTCACCGTTACGCCACCCACAAACACAGGCGCCAGTTTGGCCACGGGCGTGAGTTTGCCGGTGCGGCCTACTTGTACATCGATGGCTTCAACGGTGGTGAGCTGCTCTTGGGCCGGGTATTTGTGGGCCACCGCCCAGCGCGGCTCCCGCGTTACAAAGCCCAACTGCCGCTGGGTTGCCAAGCTGTTCACTTTGTACACCACGCCGTCGATGTCAAAACCCAACTGGTCGCGCAGTGCGCCGACGCGGCCATGGTAGGCCACCAACTGCGCAGCACCGTGGGCCAGCGCAACCAGGTCTGACACCGGAAAACCCCAACGCTTCAATGCCGCCAACATCTCAAAATGCGTTGCAAAAGCCGGCCCGCCCTGTTCGGCCGGGGTGATGTCACCCAAACCATAGGCAAAAAAACTCAAGGGGCGTTGTGCGGCGATGGCCGGGTCAAGCTGGCGCACCGCACCGGCTGCTGCATTGCGCGGGTTGACAAAGGTTTTTTCGCCCTTGGCACCCTGGGCGATTTTGGCGCGCTGGCGCTCGTTGAGCGCCTCAAAATGGTCGCGCCGCATGTAGACCTCGCCGCGCACTTCCAGCACGGCGGGCGCATCGGCACCCAGGCGCAACGGAATTTGCCCAATGGTGCGGATATTTTGGGTGACATCTTCGCCATACTCACCATCGCCACGGGTTGCGGCCTGCACCAAAATGCCGCGTTCATACCGCAGGCTCATGGCCAAGCCATCAAATTTGGGTTCAGCCACATATTGAACGGGCGCTTCAGCGGTTGGCAAATCGAGCTCACGCCGGATGCGGGCATCAAAATTTTCAGCGCCACTGGCCAGCGTATCGGTTTCGGTACGGATGCTCAGCATGGGCACAACATGGCGCACCGAAGCAAACGCGTCTAAGGCTTTGCCGCCGACGCGCCGGGTGGGTGAATCATCTGCCACCAGCTCGGGGTGTTCGGCTTCCAAACGCTGCAGCGTCTGGAATAGGCGGTCGTATTCGGCATCCGGGATCTGGGGCGCGTCCAGCACATAGTACTGATGGGCATGGTGGTGCAGTTGGGCGCGCAACGCCAGTACTTGCGCCTGCAGTTGCGACAACTCGGTGCCGGGTTGTCCCTGCGCCATGGTCTCAGGAAAACAGCCGCCGGGCCAGCGGTGAACCGGCGGCAAATTCCCGCGTGTCCAGCGTGTCGTAAAGGGTTTCCAGTTCTGAGCCAATCACATCCATGGCATCGGCAGGCAGCGGCTGGCCGTTGTCATCGGTCACCACACCATCCATCGCTTGGGCCAGGGCCTGGGCAACCTCACGCATCTGCACGAACGGTCGCTCGGACCGGTCGACCTGGGGCACGTCCAGACCCAAGGTGAACTCCCGTATCGCCGTTTGGTTGGGGTCATCAGCCAGGGCGGCTTGTGCGTCAAATTCAAGGGTCAAGATCGGGGCAGCGGCAACCCCCTGCGCCGGCAGCACCATGCGGCCCGGCATCACGCCATTGACAAAACCCAGCCTTGCAGCATGTTGCGATATGAAACCAGGGCTCCAGGCCGCCTGCCGCGCCCGCAACGTAAAGCCCAACTGCGCATCGTTTTCACTGGCAAAGGTGTCCAGTTCCTTCGCGCGCAAGATTTCATGGCGCATTTCTGGGAACTCAATACCGGCGTTCAGCGCGTCAGCAAAGGCCTGGGCTTTCACCACAAATTCGGAATATTCAATGTCTTTGAGCGCCCCCATGCGGTTGGCCAGCTGCACGCCCGCTTGCAGGGCACTGTAGCGCTGGCCGGGCGCGGCGGGCTCCCATTCGCCATTGTCTGCCCGCAGTGCTTCAACCGAAAACGGTTTGCTGCCCACGCGCCGCGTCGCCGGCATGGCAGCCCATATGGCATCGCCCGAGATCGGCGCATCAAGGCTGATGGGGGCAATCACATCAACCAGCGCGTCCAGCGGCGGCGCCTTCGCCACGGGTGGCACGGTAAAACCAGCGGCACCAAAGTTTCCGTCCAGGCTGGGTTCGATCATTGCGCCCGCACCGGTCAAATTGTCGCCCGCCTGGCCTGCGGAATCTGCCGCCGGTGTTTGGGGTTCAGCCTGCCTGGGCGTGTTTTTGCGGGAGGTCCATGCGCCGTGCGCCACCACGGCGGCGAGCACCAGGCCACCTGCCACGGCCAAGGAAAGTTGGAGATTGCTCAGCGCCATGGTTGGGTCGTACCTTTCAGACTTCTGCCAGAGTGACGGCTGACTCCATATCGACCGTCACGATGCGACTGACGCCTTGCTCTTGCATGGTCACGCCGATCAATTGGCCGGCCATTTCCATGGCGATTTTGTTATGGCTGATGAAGAGAAACTGGGTGTCACGGCTCATGCTGGTGACCAGTTTCGCATAACGTTCGGTGTTGGCATCGTCCAGCGGTGCATCAACCTCGTCCAACAGGCAAAACGGTGCCGGGTTGAGCTGGAAGATGGCGAACACCAGGGCGATGGCGGTCAGGGCTTTTTCACCGCCCGACAACAAATGAATGGTCTGGTTCTTTTTGCCCGGCGGCTGGGCAATGACTTGGACGCCCGAATCAAGGATTTCTTCGCCAGTCATCACCAATCGGGCGTTGCCGCCGCCAAACAGTTCCGGGAACATCTTGCCAAAATGTTCGTTCACCGAATTGAAGGTGCCCGACAGCAACTCGCGGGTTTCACCATCGATCTTTTTGATGGCATCTTCCAGCGTCGTCATTGCCTCGGTCAAATCGGCGGTTTGGGCGTCCAGAAATTGTTTGCGTTCGCGCGCTGCGGTGAGTTCGTCCAGCGCAGCCAGGTTAACTGCACCCAGCGCCGCGATGTCGCGGTTCAGGCGATCAATCTCCGACTGCATGCCGCTCAAGCGGACTTTGCCATCGGCCACTGACGCGGCCAGGGCCTCCAGATCGGCCTGGGCATCGGCCAGGAGTTGTTCGTATTGTTCAAACCCGAGCCGTGCGGCCTGTTCTTTCAACTGGAATTCGGTGATGCGCTGGCGCAGGGGCTCCAGCTCACGCTCCAATTGCAAACGGCGCTCGTCGCTGGCGCGCAGTTTGGCGGTGAGGTCGTCGTACTCACTGCGGCGAGCGCCCAGGAGCTGCTCACGCTCGAGTTTGAGCGCCAGGGCAGACTGCAAGCCGGCCTGTGCCGCCGCATCGGTGAGCCGGCCCAGTTCATCGTTTGCGCGGCCTTCTTCGTCGCTCAGGTCTTGCACTTGCTGCTGGGCGGTTTGGACTGAACGGGCCAGCTCGGCGCGGCGCACTTCAATACTGCGCAGTGAAAACGTGGCTTCCTGGGCCTGGCGCTCCAGTTGGCGCATCTGCTCGCGCCCCGCGTTCAGGTTGCGCTCAGCCTCGATGACACGTTCATCGAGCTGCGCATGCCGCTCCTGGGTGTCGGCCAATTGCATGTCCAGCGCTTCAAAACGGCCTTCGGCCGTAACCCGGCGTTCCTGCAGGGTTTCAAGTTGGGCTTCAACTTCGGCTTGGTCTGCCTCAATTTGTTGGCTGCGGGTGCGGAACTGCTCGGCCATTTGCGCCAGACGCATGGCTTCCATGGAAACCTGATGCGCCCGCTGCTGCACTTCGCTGGCTTCGCGGCGTGCCACCACCAATTGGGTGGCGGCTTCAGCGTAGGCTGCTTCGCAACGCACCAACACCGAACGCGCCTCTTCACTGATCAACCCTTGGGCGCGCACCTGTTTCTCCAGGTTTTCAATCTCCTGGGCGCGCGCCAGCAAACCTGCCTGTTCGGAATCTTGCGCATAAAAACTGATGCTGTGGGCACTCACGGCATGGCCGGACTGAAGGTAAATTGATTGCCCCAGACCCAGTTGCGAGCGTTTTTGCAAGGCCTCTTCCATACCCGATGCCGTGAAGGAGGTTTGCAGCCAATCCGCAAATACGGCCCGTTGCCCGGCATCATTGATTTGCAGCAGGTCGATCAGCGGGCGCAAAGAATGGGTTGCTGCCGGGCCAACAACCGGCGCCGGGTTGCCACTGGTGGCCAGCGGCGGGCTGAAAAAAGCCAACTTGGCGGGTGGCGCGTCTTGCCCACTGCTCCCCAAAAAGCCGCGCACCATGTCCAGGCGCGAGACTTCAAGCGCGCTCAGGCGCTCGCGCAGTGCAGCTTCCAGGGCATTCTCCCAACCCTGCTCAATGTGCAAACGGCTCCACAAGCCCTGCATGCCATCGAGCCCGTGTTTGGCCAGCCAGGGTTGCAGTTTTCCGTCTACCCGCACCTTTTCTTGCAGTACCTTGAGCGCATCCAGCCGGGCCCGCAATTGGGCCAGACGCGTCGCCTCGGCACTGGCGGCTTGTTGCTGCGCCTGCCGGGCCGTATCAAGCTGGGGCACCCGGTCTTGCAAATCGTGGAATCGCGCTTCAGCCACTTCTTGCGCCTCTTGCGCATGTTCAGCCTGTGTTTGCAGCTCCGCGAGGCGGGCTTCATCCACCACGGCCAAGGCGTTGCGATCCAGCCGCAGTTTGTCGACCCGGGTCTGCAACTGGCGCGATTGCTCTTCGATATTGCGCTGATCAGCAGCCAGCACCTGGATTTGTTGCTGCACCAGGCCAACCGCCGCGCGTTGGGTATTGGCATCGGCTTGGGCCGCACGCACGGCATCTTCCAGCCCAGGCAAGGTTTCAACCTGTTCTTCTACCCGCGCGGCCAGCACGCCGGTGTCGGTTTCGCTTTGTTCGGCCTGTTGCGCCAGGTGCTCAATTTCATTTTGTGCGTCTTGTTGGCGGGTTCGCCACTGCGCCACCTGCTCTTTGAGCGTTGCCAGGCGTTGCACGACGCGTTGACGGCCTTCCACCACAAAGCGGATTTCGGCCTCAAGCCGCCCGACTTCCGTGCTGGCCTCGTACAACAACCCCTGGGATTGATTGACCTGCGCGCCCGCGTCGTAATGCGCTTGGCGAACACTTTCCAGGTCAGTCTCGACGCTGCGCAAGTCAGCGGTTCGGCCCTCCAGCGCGTTAACCGCCGAACTCGCATCCAGTTTGACTTTGTCCTGGTCAGCCAGCGCTTCCGAACGCTTCAAAAACCACTGCTGATGCTGCTTGAGCGTCACGTCGACTTGCAGGGCTTTGTATTGACGCGCCACCTCGGCCTGGGCTTCGAGCTTTTCCAGGTTGGCATTGAGTTCCCGCAGTATGTCGCTCACACGGGTCAGGTTTTCACGGGTATCGGCCAGGCGGTGCTCGGTTTCGCGGCGACGCTCTTTGTATTTGGAGACGCCGGCGGCTTCTTCCAGAAACAGGCGCAGCTCTTCGGGTTTGCTTTCAATGATGCGTGAAATGGTGCCCTGGCCAATGATGGCGTAAGCGCGGGGGCCCAGGCCCGTGCCCAGAAACACGTCTTGCACGTCGCGCCGGCGCACCGGTTGGTTATTGATGTAATAACTGCTGCCGCCATCCCGCGTGAGCACCCGGCGCACGGCGATTTCGCCAAATTGGCCCCACTGCCCGCCGGCGCGGGAATCGGCGTTGTCAAACACCAATTCGACACTGGCGCGGCTGGCGGGTTTTCGCGTATTGGTGCCGTTGAAGATGACGTCCTGCATCGATTCGCCGCGCAACTCAGACGCCTTGGATTCGCCCAATACCCAGCGCACCGCATCCATGATGTTGGATTTACCGCAACCGTTGGGCCCCACCACCCCGACCAATTGCCCCGGCAGCTGAAACGTGGTCGGCTCTACAAAAGACTTGAAGCCGGATAACTTGATGGAATTGAGACGCACGGGAACTGGACGCGGTAAGCTAAGTAATTGATTTTATTGACGATTGGGCAATAGCAAGCCGGTAGGCAATGCCCCCGATGAGCGCTCTATGATAACTTGCAGGGTGGGCCGCAGTCGGCCTTGCGGGACGCGACAGCACCCAACCGGAATTGGCCTCCACAGCGCAAGGCCGGTGCGTTTTCAAATCCTGACGCCGTCAAACGACAGTTCAGACGTCAAACACAGGCTACTTCAACTGCACCGAGCCAGCCACCGTCACCAGCACCGTGCTTTTGCCGGCTTCTACGGGTACGGGTGCATCGGCAGAAACAGCCCGTGATTCCATAGCCATCACGCGCGGGCGCGGGACAAAGCCCTGGTCGTTGGCATTCACGGAAACCTCACGCAAGGTGTAGCCACCAAATCCGAAGGCCTTGGCGATGCCGTCGGCCTTGTTTTTAAAGCGCTCAATCGCCTGGGCCTGGGCTTCGCCTTCCACCTTCTGGCGCTGTTCGCGCGACAGGCCAAAGCTGACACCACCCATGGTGAGGGTTTGGATTTTGCCGGCCGTGGTGCTGATCCGGGCGAAATCGCGGCCTTCCAGTATCAGTTCAGCGGAACCTTGCCAGCCGCTGATCTTGCCGTCACGGCCATGCCGTGGGTACAGGCTGAAATTACCGGTTCGCACGTCAAGCTGGCCGGGTTGAGCGGCTTTTTTGGCCTCTTGCAAAGCGGTATCCAATGCGGTTTTGAGCTGGGTTTGCACACTGGCAGCATCCGCGCCCTCGCGCGTGGTGTTCAGGCTGATCGACAACACATCCTGCTGAACCTCTACCGAGCCGCTGGCGGCAAGCTGAATGACGTTTTGCGGCGGCGGCAGGTTTTGCGCCGACGCAATACCCGCACTGGCCAGCAGGGCGAAAGCCAACAGGCCATAAGCGGGTTTGCTTTTTTGCATGGATACGTTCATAGTTTGGCCTTTTTAGAAATCGAATATGTCAAATTTGCGGCGAATCACACCACTTCGAACCGCTTTAAACCGCTTTGAATCGCTTCGTTCCGGTTCGTAACGCCTTAACGCAGGCCTGCTTCCGATTGCCGACACACAGACTTTTAATCCTTTCGCAACATTTGTAACATTGCGTCAGACTGCCCGAATCAGTGTCATAAGTCACAGTTTTCAAAGATTCCAACCTGCAAAATCAACGTTGTTACAACTTCAGGAATCTCCATGAGCAACCCCAACGACCGCGCCGACAAGATCGTGATTGTGGATGACGATGCCCGCATCCGGGATTTGCTGCGTCGTTACCTCACCCAAGAGGGTTTTGAAGTGTTTCAGGCCGAAGACGGCAAAGCGCTTTCCCGCATCTTGCTGCGCGAGTCGGTCGATTTGATCGTGCTGGACCTGATGATGCCGGGAGAAGACGGCTTGTCCATCTGCCGCCGGTTGCGGGCCGGCAATGACCGCACCCCGATCATCATGCTGACCGCCAAGGGCGAAGATGTCGACCGTATTGTGGGTCTGGAAGTGGGCGCGGACGATTACCTGGGCAAGCCCTTCAACCCGCGGGAACTGCTGGCCCGCATCAACGCGGTGTTGCGCCGCCGCCCCACCCTGGAGGCACCCGGCGCGCCTTCGAACGACAACGAAGTGGTGCAATTTGGCACCTTTTCGTTTGATCTGGGCGCCCGCACCTTGCACAACAGCGGCGCTGAAACCCCTTTGACTACCGGCGAATTTGCCATGCTCAAGGCCCTG
>JANOVW010000251.1:0-4543 GCA_031417575.1 Rhodoferax sp.
GCGACGGCGGCCAGCTACGATCACGACACCCTGCGTGCCGTGATTGACAAGTATCGGCAGCACAGCCATGTGCGCCGCTCCTCGTTGATGTCGGCTACGTTGACTGGCATCCGCATGCGGGCCGAACACCTGAGCGCAGAAAATCTGGCGGCCATTCAGAGCCTGACAACTGCCTTGGTGTTGAGTCTGGCCCGGGCAAACGTCGACGCTGTGCGCGTATTGGGTTCAACGCCCCTTCACGGGCCAGCCCCGCTGGACACCTGTGATCGCCGTTTGTTGTGGCGATTTGGCATTTCGGGCGATCGCCCGGTGATTCTGGTGTCGGCTGGCGTTACCCAAGGCCTGGGCTTGGTGCGTGTGCTGGCGCAGGCCTTGGGTTTTTGGTCGCGCGGTGGCATTGGTTGCGACTTGGTGGTGGTTAACGCCGAGCCCATGTCGTACCTGATGCCGTTGCAGCGGGATTTGATGGCGTTGCGCGACCGCCATATGGCTGAAGATGCCGTGCGCTCCAGCCGTACCGGGCCGGCACTGACTGCCCTGCACGTGTTTCGCATCGAAGAAATGAGTGCGGCCGAGATGAGCACCTTGCAGATACTGGCGCGCATCTGGCTGCATGCCGATGGCCGCCCTTTGGCCCACCATGTGCACGAGTGGTGCGAACGCCACGAGCAGGCCCTGGAGCAGCGTCTGGGCAGTTCCACCACAGCCATACCATTGGCTGCGCCGATGGCTACATCGGTCGTGCCATCAGGCAAATTTGACGCCGAAACCGGTGAATTCCGTTTCAACGTCAACCGACGGTCAAGGCCGGTCCGGCCGTGGGTGAATGTGCTGGCCAATGAAGGGTTTGGTGCGCAACTTTCAGAGGCGGGTGGCGGGTATACCTGGGCGCAGAACAGCCGCCTGAACCAGCTAACAACCTGGTCCAACGATCCGGTTGCAGACCCGCCTGCAGAATGGTTTTTTATCCAGGACAGCAAGACCCGCGAGATCTGGAGCCTGACGCCGGGCACCTGTGGCGAGCCCGCGCTGGATTACCGCGTGGCCCACGGGCAGGGCTACAGCGTTGTCAGTCATCGGCGCGGCGATCTCGTGGCCGATGCCACCTGGTGCGTGGATAGCGCACTGGCGGTAAAGCAGGTTGGTGTGCGGCTGACCAACCGCGGTCAACGCACCCTGCGCCTGCGCCTGGTCGGCATTGCCGAATGGCAAATGGGCGCGAACCGCTCTGACCGCAACACCGTATCGACGGCATCGCACCACCAGCGGCTGGCTGACACCGACACCTCTACCGGCCCGAACGGCAAAGCGGTTACGCGAAAACTCACCGCGCTGTTGGCCACCCAACGCGAACAGGGCAACGGTTTTGGTCAAGGAACAGCCTTTTTGGCAGTGGTGTCCCGCCATGAGGAAACCCCGGACTGGACCTGCGATCGGCGGGAGTTGTTTGATGCGCGCGGGCGCCTGGTTTTGCCAGACCACATGGGGCAGCAACAGGGCATGGGGCTGGACCCCTGCGCTGCTTTGTCTTGCCATGTCGATTTGCTTGCGGGCGAGACACTGGAGCGGGTGTTCTTGATGGGATACGCCCCAAGTGCCGATGCTGCCGTGGCACTTGCCGCTGTGGCAGCGATCGAGCCGGCGTTTAGCCGCCTCGAAAAAGTGCGCGCCCAATGGGATCAATTGCTGGGCGCCGCAACTGTGTTAACCCCTGACCCGCTGTTTGATGCCCTGGTGAACCGCTGGCTGCTGTACCAGACGGTGGCTTGCCGCCTGTGGGCGAAGGCTGGTTTCTACCAGGCAGGTGGTGCCACCGGTTTTCGCGACCAGTTGCAAGACACCATTGCGCTGGCCTGGGCTGCACCCGAACGCCTGCGCGCGCAAATTCTGCTGTGCGCTTCCCGGCAATTTGTGGAAGGGGACGTGCAGCACTGGTGGCATGCGCCTTCGGGCGCTGGCGTACGCACCCATTTTTCAGACGATTTGTTATGGCTACCCCATGCCTGCTGTCGCTACCTGAATGCCACCGGCGACATGGCCTTGCTTGACCACATGTTGCCCTTTTTGGATGCCGAGGCGATACCGCCAGGGGCCGAAGATGCCTACACCACACCGGCCATCAGCGCGCAAGAAGCCAGCGTTTACGAACACGCGGCGCGCACCATCGACCACAGTTTGCGGGTGGGTGCCCACGGCTTGCCGCTGATGGGCACCGGTGACTGGAACGACGGAATGAACCAGGTGGGGCACTTGGGCCGGGGCGAGTCGGTCTGGCTGGGCTGGTTTTTATGCCAATTGGTGGCTGATTTTGCACCGCTGGCGCTGGCCCGGGGCGATGAGCTGCGCGCCGCCCGATGGCAGGCCGCCGCCGAGGGCTGGAAGACTGCGCTGGTCGGCCAGGCGTGGGACGGGCAGTGGTTTCGGCGTGCTTTTTTTGATGACAGACAAGCGCTGGGCTCGGATGCCAACCCGGAGGCGAAAATTGACTTGATCGCCCAGGCTTGGGCAGTCTTGTCAAATGCCGCACCCATCGAATTGCAGGGCTTGGCGTTGCAGGCCGTTGAAAAACACCTGGTTGACCCTCAAGAGGGGTTGATCCGCTTGCTGGACCCGCCTTTGGAGCACGCCATACCCAGCGCCGGTTATATCCAGGCTTACCCGCCCGGCGTGCGGGAAAACGGTGGCCAGTATTCCCACGGCGGCGTGTGGGCCCTGATGGCGCAGGCCCAATATGCCTCGGGCCAGCCCGCCAACGCCGAAGCCAACGATAGGCCCTACCGTTACTTCACCTACCTGAGCGCTGCACACCGCGCCAGCCACCCGCAATACGGACCCGCTTATGGCCTGGAGCCCTATGTGATGGCAGCAGATGTTTATAGCCAGCCACCCTACGTGGGCAGAGGCGGCTGGAGCTGGTACACCGGTGCGGCGGCATGGATGCACCGGGCTGCCATCGAATCGATTTTTGGTTTGAAACTGTCGGCAGATTCACTGCACTTCCTGCCGTGCCTGCCGTCGCATTGGCCACAGGCGGAGCTGACGTTGCGGCGGGATGGACGCACTATGCGGTTTGTTTTCACGCGCGGGAGCGCACAAGATGCATTGACACAAGTAGGTGTGCCGGGTGCCTTGGCACTGGGTCGTGGCGAGGTACTGTTGTGGCCGGGCCTTGCACCCCAAAGCACATTTGTGATGGCGCTTGACGCGCTGGCAACGGTTCAGGTGTGAATGTTGTAGTTGCTGCTAGTGCCCGGGAACACTTCGCCCTGCACTGCGGTAGATAATTAAAAATACAAAATAATTGTATTTTTAAAAATTATAGTTTAAATAAAATAATTTTGTACTATAAATAAAATAGCTACGTGTGGAATATTTAAAGCAGAAAATTTCACAAATTTTGAAAATAAAATTTTAAATTCAAATTTTATCCATACTTCTGCACTTCTTCATAGGCAGGAGGCTGGCATCCCGCGCGGCCGCAGTTGATGGCTGCAGCGATCATTGCGTTGCGCAAAGTGCTGGCTACGCGTTTGCGGGCGGGCGCTGACGTTTGGGTCGTGTGAGCTTCAGACATGGGTTCAACCGTTACCCAATCACCCAGGCAATTGCCCCAAAACGTATCGCCTGCGCCGACGGTGTCGACCAGCTTGACAGGCGGCACGTTGGCGTCTGCTACCTGGCCGTCTACTTGCAGCCAAGCACCGTCAGCACCAAAAGTAAGCGCGATGCGGCTGGCGCCTTGTGTGACAAAGTGGGCGGCGATTTCCCCGGCTGTGCCGCGGGAAGGGTTTGTAAAACCCAGCAACGCCAGGTCTTCGTCACTGGCTTTGAGCCAATCAGCCAAAGCGGCCACCTGTTTCACGGCGGCCAGGTAATCTGCCAGGTTGTCTGCCAATTTAGGGCGCAGGTTGACGTCGACGCTGATGATCCAGCCCAGGGCTTTGGCCGCCTTGAGAATAGCGACCACTTTGTCATGTTCAGGCGGCACCAGCAGCAAGGAGCCGGTGTGCAAAACAGGTCTCTCTGTTGGTTGGTAGTCGACACCCGCCTGTTCCGCTTTCAACAGCGCCAAGACCCGTTCGACGGTGTAATCGCGATCGGCAATGCCTTGGCGGTAAAAGCCGTAACTGGGCTGGCCGTTTTTGATCTGCACGACGGCGAGCGAGGTGGGCAAACGGCTCGCCGGCAGCAAGGTTTGCACGCCGTCTGCAGCAAATTGCGCCCGCATGCGGTCGCCAAAAGCGTCGGTGGACAACGGGTTGATAAAGCTGACGGGTGCGTTGCTGCCCAGGCGCAGCGCAGCGGAACCGCCCAAGCGCAGTGCAGCGGCGCGGGCCAGGTTAAACGGGCTGCCGCCCATGAAAGGGCGCAAACTGCCGTCGGGCTGCGCCACACAGTCCATCAACGCCTCGCCCAGAACCCAGATTTTTGATGCCATGGCGGGTTTGTGGTTTAGGTCGGCACGACTGGAAGGCTATTTTTTCAGCAAGTGCTGTCGGCGCAACACGTCGATCCAGACCGCGACGATGACCACCGCGCCAAT
>JANOVW010000252.1:0-9231 GCA_031417575.1 Rhodoferax sp.
GAAACCATCGCCTGTCGGGCACTGCCTTGCCCACCCCACTGCAACGCCATTTGCCGTGGGTGACCATCTGGGTGGTGGGCACCTTGGCGTGGGCGCTGTTGGTGGGCCGCCTAGATCTGGCGCGCCAGCGCGAACAACTGGATGCCGCCATCACCGTGCGTATCGTTGATGCCGTCGAGGGCCGCGCCCTCAACCAGCAATATCGCCACAAAGATTACGCCACCAACGTGCTGACCTTCGATTACGCCCCGGCGCCCCATGTCGAGGCCGACCTGGTGCTTTGCGCCCCTGTGGTCGAAGCCGAAGCCCGCCAGCAAGGCAAAACCCTGCAAGACCATTACACCCACCTGATCGTTCACGGCGTTCTGCATGCCCAAGGGTACGACCACGAAACCTCGCCCGCCGATGCCCGCGCCATGGAAGCGCTGGAGGTCAAAATCCTGGCGGGGCTGGGCCTGGGCAATCCTTACTGATTCGCGGTTAAAAATGAACTTCAGGGCAGTTGTTAAGGCACTTGCGCAATTGCCCTTACAGTTCACCCAGCCAGCCACTCAACCACCCGACCCCTCAGCCCTTTTTATTTAGGCCCCGTTGACCCCCCGAAACCATCGCCTGTCGGGCACTGCCTTGCCCACCCCACTGCAACGCCATTTGCCGTGGGTGACCATCTGGGTGGTGGGCACCTTGGCGTGGGCGCTGTTGCTGGGCCGCCTAGATCTGGCGCGCCAGCGCGAACAACTGGATGCCGCCACCCACGCCATCGTGCCACTGCTGGAGCAACGCCTGGCAGCGAACGATGCCGCTTTGGCCGGGCTGGCGCAGGCGCCCGATGCCGAAGCCCGCACGCGCATCGTGCAACGCCTGGTGCAAACCCATCCACAGGTACTGGCCGTGTTGCACCGAGAGCCTGATGCTTCTTGGGGGGACCAGGGCCTGCATGCCGCCGAACAACGTTCGCTGGCCAGCCGCCAGCCCGAGCTGGCCCATGTCAACCTGCCCAAAAGCCGTTATGCCATGGTACTGGCGGCCGAGCCCGTCAGCTACGCGCTGCAAATCGACTTCAATGCCATGGTGAACTGGGCTGACTGGCCCCTGTCGCGCCTGGAGAGCCCGATTCGGGCCACCTTGAG
The DNA here is from genome assembly GCA_031417575.1 of Rhodoferax sp. Classification (GTDB taxonomy): domain Bacteria; phylum Pseudomonadota; class Gammaproteobacteria; order Burkholderiales; family Burkholderiaceae_C; genus JANYCG01. Next base: position 1,131 of record JANOVW010000252.1, read on the forward strand.
CCAGGACAGCACCCCCGGTCGGCCCGCGCTGGTTCTGCAAAGTGGCCGGCCTGCGGGCAGTTGGCGGTTGGCTGGCCCAGCCGATCCCGATGCCGACACGTTTGCAGCGCCAGATGACGCGGCCTTGGGGCTTTGGCGGTTTGCTGTCTCCCGGCCACTCAAATCAGGCAGCCAGAAGTTTGTGCTCGCCGCCACGCGCCAGGTCGGCCTGGCCGATCTGCCCTGGAGCTTTATCCTGAACGGCTCCCTGGGACTGGCTTTGTTGTTGTTGGCAACCCGCGCCGTGATGCGACAGCGCCATGACCGCCTTCGGGCCGGCGAGCTGCTGCGCCTCGGGCAACTGGGGCGGCTCAACACACTTGGCGAACTGGCGACGGGCATGTCGCGCGAGCTCAAAGGCCCGCTGGCCTCGGCCCTGGCATCAACCCAGGCGGCGCAACAGCAATTGGCCTATGACCCAATGCCGCGTGCCGCCCAGGTCGAAGCCATGGTGCTCAACACCTTGGTGCAGGAAGACCTGCAGCGCGCCAGCGGGATCATCCAGCGCCTGAGCCACGTGGTGGAACGCCCCGACCTAGCCCACCGCCTCAAGGTCGTCAACCTGGGGGCCGCCGTACGCCATACGCTGGACGTGCTGCAGCCCGAGTTGCGCCGCTTGGGCGTGCAGCCGCGCCTCTTGGGGCCCGATGTGCAGGTGATGGCCGATTACAGCGCGCTGCAGCAAATCATTCACCAACTGGTAATGAACGCCTTGCAGGCCATGCAAGACAGCCCCAGCCAACAGCGCCGCCTGACGCTGACGCTCAGCACCGACGCGAGTCAGGGCCGTTTGAGCGTGCAAGACACCGGTCCGGGCCTGGACAACCTGGTGATGACCCACATCTTCGAACCCTTTTTCACAACCCGCCAAGACGGCCTGGGGCTGGGTTTGTCACTCTGCGAAACCTTCGCCAACGCGATGGGCGGCTCGCTGACCGCCTTCAACCACCCGCCCCACGGCGCGGAGTTTTGTTTGAGTTTGCGGCTGGCGGGGTGATTGGCTGCGTTGGCAGCGCTCCGAACGCTGCCAACGGCTCGTAAAAAAGCCGACTTCACGTCGGCTTTTTGGGCATCCGGACCTCTCAAAGATATTCTGTAAAAACAAATTTATTATTTAAATATATACATATTTACTATAATATTTATATATTACATTTCAATATTTACCTGAACTAAACTGCTTTTTATTTTAATATTTTTCAAAGTACAAAATAAGCACCAATATTGCAGAAATTTCACCCCAAGGTAACCCGTGCAAACTTGCGTTTGCCGACTTGCAGCACGTACACACCGGCACCCAATTTGAGGCCTTTGTCGCTCACCACGGCGGAATCGATACGCACACCGCCACCATCAATCAGCCGGTTGCCTTCCCCGCTGGAGGCGGCCAGGCCGGCCATTTTGAGTAGCGCCCCGATGCCAATCAGGGCTTCACCCACGGGCAACGACAGCCTGATTTCGGTAATTTCATCGGGCACGCCGCCCTTGGAGCGGTTGATGAAGTCTTGCTCCGCCGCGTCTGCCGCCGCCGCCGAATGAAACCGCGCGGTGATCTCTTTGGCCAAGGCCACCTTGGCCTCTTTGGGGTTGCGCCCGCCGTCCACCTGCGCCTTTAGCTGGGCAATGGCCGCCTCAGACTGAAACGACAACAGCGTATACCAGCGCCACATTAGCACGTCAGAAATGCTCAACACCTTGGCAAACATGGTGTTGGCATCTTCTGAAATGCCGATGTAGTTGTTTTTGGATTTGGACATCTTGTCCACCCCGTCCAAGCCTTCGAGCAGCGGCATGGTCAAAATGCATTGCGGCTCCTGGCCGTATTCGGCCTGTAAGTGCCTGCCCACTAACAAGTTGAATTTTTGATCGGTGCCGCCCAGTTCAAGGTCTGATTTGAGGGCCACCGAATCGTAACCTTGCATCAGCGGGTACAAAAATTCGTGCACGCTGATGCTTTGCCCGGTGGTGAAGCGCTTGTGAAAGTCGTCGCGTTCCATCATGCGCGCCACGTTGTACTTGGCCGCCAGCTGGATCATGCCGCGCGCGCCCAGCGGGTCACTCCACTCGCTGTTGTAGCGAATTTCGGTTTTGGCTGGGTCCAGCACCAAGGAGGCTTGTTTGTAATAGGTCTCGGCGTTGGCCTTTATCTGCTCGTGGGTCAGCGGCGGTCGGGTGCTGTTGCGCCCCGAGGGGTCGCCAATCAGCGTGGTGAAGTCACCAATCAAAAAGATGACGGTGTGGCCCAAATCCTGCAATTGGCGCATTTTGTTCAGCACCACGGTATGGCCGATGTGGATATCGGGCGCGGTAGGGTCTAGCCCCAGCTTGATACGCAATGGCTGGCCCGAAGCCTCTGAACGAACCAGTTTTTTAATCCAGTCGGTTTGCGGAATCAGCTCTTCGCAACCCCGCAAGGTAACCGCCAGGGCGTGTTTGACCGCGTCACTCAGCGGTTGGGCAACTTCTGGCGCAAGGAGGGCTTGATTCATAAGGGTTTTTGAGGATTATTCACGGTCTCGAATGGGTACAATGCCCCCTCGTTATGGCGCTTTGGGGTGCCAAACCCATCGATTTTAGGGCTTGCCGGTTGGCTCACGCCGCCGCGCCAGGCCACACAACCCGGATTCCGTTTTGCCGCTCACTTCACCTGTTCTCGCTGCTATTTCTGCTTTTCGTGCACCCAAACGCCTGACCGGCTTGATTGCCATCTTGGCGGTTACGGGTGCGGGCGGCGTGTTTGCGGTGGCCAGTTTGGCCCCCAGTGTTGACGATGTTCCGGTGCAGCTCGTTGTGGAACAGGTTGCGGGGCAAATTTTGCCTGGCAACCCAGAGGTTTCCGGCCCATCCACACCCGTTACCGAACCCATCGCCCAAACGCCGTGCGGCTTGCTGGATATGCCGGCTGCCCAGGCCTCCTGGCAGCCTTTGGTGCCTACCATCCTGTATCGGGCCGATGTATCGCGCAGCAACGACAGTGCAGATAGCTTACTGCGTCGACTGGGCATTGCCGATCTCGAAGCGGCAGCATTTTTGCGTTCCGACGCTCTGGCCAAAAAACACCTGTGGAGCCGGGCGGGCCGCCAAATCAGCGCGCAAACCACTGAAAACCATGCGCTCAGGCAACTCACAGCACGCTGGGTCGCCCAAGATGACGGCAACTTCAGCCGTTTGGTGGTTGAACGTGCAGCCAACGGCTGGGCGTCACGCCTCGAGTCAGCACCGCTACAAACGGCGACCCGTTTGGCCGGCGGCATCATTCAAACCTCGCTGTTTGCCGCAACCGACGATGCGCGCCTACCCGACAGCATCGCCGTGCAAATTGCCGAGATCTTTTCAGGCGACATTGATTTCCACCGTGCATTGCGCAAGGGTGACCGCTTTTCCCTGACCTACGAAACACTGGAAGCCGACGGCGAACCCATGAAAACCGGCCGCGTGCTGAGCGCCGAGTTCGTCAACAACGGCAAAAAATTCCAGGCCATGTGGTTTGCCAACCCTGACAAAACCGCAGCTGGCAAAGGTGTCGCGCTGGGTGCCTATTACACGCTTGATGGCATGAGTCTCGCAAAAACCTTCCTCGCTTCCCCCCTGGAGTTTTCACGGGTATCCAGCGGGTTTGGCCTGCGCAGCCACCCCATCGCTCGCGACTGGCGCGCCCACAAAGGGGTTGACTATGCTGCCCCGTTGGGAACTTCCATCCGGGCGGTGGCAAACGGTGTGGTTGAGTACGCTGGCCAGCAACGCGGCTACGGCAATGTGGTCGTCATCGACCACGGCAAGGGCCAGACCACCCTGTACGCGCATCTGGACAGCATGGCTGTGCACAAGGGTGACAAGGTCAGCCAAAGCCAGTCCATTGGCACGGTGGGCCGCACCGGTTGGGCCACTGGCCCGCACCTGCATTTTGAGTTCCGCATTGACGGTGAGCACCAAGACCCCTTGGCGGTGCTGGCAAAGCAGGGCCAAAACCAGCCACTGGCTGTGCTCTCCAAGGCAGAATTTGCCCAGGCTTCAGCACAGGTCAAAGTGGCACTGCTGGCTGCGGCCTCTATTCAACGCTCATCTGCTCAATAACCCGTCAGCTTGGTATTGATTTGAATGGCCCGGTGGGTCTTCAACACCAACGCAGTTGAAGCTTTCAGCGGCACAATGCTGCCACCATGTCTGATTTGTTTATTGGCCTGATGTCTGGCACCTCGTTGGATGGTGTCGACGGCGTACTGGCCGATTTTTCTGGCGCGTTGTCAACGGGCAGTTCCGGATCCTTGCGCGTTTTGCATCATACCGCCCTGCCCTTTCCGCCCGAACTGCGGCAAGAATTCCTGGCGTTGAACACGGCCGGTACCAATGAAATTCACCGGGCCGCCTTGGCAGGCAACGCGTTGATGCATTTATACGGGCAGGTGGTTGCGCAACTGCTCGATAAATCCGGAACACCGCGCAGCCAAGTAACAGCCCTGGGTGCCCATGGCCAAACCGTACGGCATCGGCCACAAGAATTTGATGGCACCGGTTACACCACCCAAGTCGCCAACCCGGCTTTGTTGGCAGAAATCACCGGCATCGACGTGGTGGCCGATTTCCGCAGCCGGGATGTGGCGGCCGGTGGCCAGGGCGCGCCCCTGGTACCGGCGTTTCATCGGGCGGTGTTTGGCCAGGCCGCTGAGGCGGTTGCGGTGTTGAACATCGGCGGGATATCCAACGTCACGCTTTTGCCGCCACAGGGCGGTGCCCGGGCAAACGATGTTTTGGGCTTTGATTGCGGACCCGGCAATGCCCTGATGGATGGCTGGTGCCAGCGCCATACCGGTCAAAACTTCGATGATGCGGGCTGTTGGGCCGCCAATGGGCAGGTGCAAACCGCATTGCTGGCCGACTTGATGAGCGACCCGTATTTCGCCAAAGCACCCCCAAAAAGCACAGGACGAGACTTGTTCAACATGGCCTGGCTGGAGCGCCAACTGTCCAGGCATTCGGGCTTGGCTGCAGTGGATGTTCAAAGCACACTAACAGAATTAACTGTGCAAGCTTGTGCAATATCCGTCGATAGCTATCAAAAAAGCAGCACCTCATTAGTGGTTTGTGGCGGCGGCGTGTTCAACCAGCACTTGATGCAACGTTTGCAGGCCCTCTTGCCCACGCTCGCGGTGGTCAACTCAGCTGCCGCCGGGTTGCCGCCACTACAGGTTGAGGCTGCTGCTTTTGCCTGGTTGGCGCGCCAATGCCTTCGACGCGAACCGGGTAATCTGCCCCGTGCAACGGGCGCAAAAAAAGGCGCCGCGGAGGGCGCCCGTATTTTGGGGGGGATTTTCCCGGCTTGAATCAGGTCGAAAAGCTGGAACCGCAACCACAAGTGGTCGTGGCATTGGGGTTTTTAATGACGAACTGCGAACCTTGCAGGTCTTCTTTGTAATCAATCTCGGCACCCAACAGGTATTGGTAGCTCATCGCGTCGATCAACAAAGACACACCGTTTTTGGTCATGGTGGTGTCATCTTCATTGGTGATTTCGTCAAACGTGAAACCATACTGGAAACCCGAACAACCGCCACCTTGCACAAACACGCGCAGCTTCAAGTCGGGATTGCCTTCTTCGGCAATCAAGTCGGCTACCTTGGCTGCAGCGCTGTCTGTGAACAAAATCGGCGCAGGCGGCATGTCGTCCGGCAGGGTTGCTGGCAGGGAAGACTGGATGTTTTCGGCAACGGCGCTCATGGCAAATCCTTTGGTGGCACCCTGATTGAAGGTGCGTTAGGTGCAGGTTTCAGATCAATCAACCCAATACTACAGTAATTTAGTCGGATTATCCATCGTGCAGGCGAATAACCTCATGAGAGCGAAGTTCATCAGCCCAATCAGGCAAGCGCTTAGCCGTTGTTTGCAGCCAATTTAAGGGCCGGTTTGGCATCCAGGCCAAGCAACGGGCGCAACTGGCCTGAAACCAAGGCACCTTGGTGCATTTCCAGGGCCGCATAGTTCACGTCGCCCTCGATCCGCGCTTTGGGCTGCAATTCCAGCATGGCGCCCGCATGGATCGGACCCTTCACAGAGCCATTGATGATGATGTGGTCGGCGTGGATCTCGCCCACCACCGACGCTTCTTCCGAAATCACCAACAGGCTGGGTTCATCGCCTGTAGCGCGGATATTGCCGACCACGGCACCGTCGATCCGCAGGCCATCGGTGAATTTGATGTTGCCGGCGATCTGGCTGCCTTGGGCTATCAGGCTTTTGATAGGGGGCTGTTTTTTCTTGAACATAACAATGGCTCCATAAACGTCAGCTAAATTTTGGTCGTTTGTACTGCTCGCACCAGTTTGCCTTCAACCACCTTGACCGAAACCGTTTTGACAACGGTTTGTTCCGGCAACTCATACAAGCCTTCGGTCCGGCCATATTGCCTGAATTTCAAGTCGAGGCCACCATCTGGCAAGGCGGCTGACCAGGGTTTGCCATTTTGCGTACCGGCAAAATTCACTTCCAGCTTGCCATTGAAATCGGGCGCATTCTTTTGGGCGTTCATCAGCAAGACCTGCCATTTTACCTGCCGCCCGGCCAAAACTTCCGCCTGCAAACCCCGAACGGTGATGCCTTCGCCACCGGTGGAAGGAATCAGCTTCTCAAAAAATCCCAGATCATCCTTGAGCTTGCGGTTTTCGGCTTCCAGCATTTTGTTTTGTGCAACCAGGCCTTCTTGCGTGGCTTTTTCTGCTGTTACCAAGGTGCCTGCCGTGTTGGCAACTGACTGCGCTTTTTCTCGCGCCGAAATGGCAGCCGCCAACTCGCCGTTCAGGGCCACCAGCTCGGCTTTGGCCTTCAACAGCTCGTTGTTCACATCCGCATCCACGCCGGCAATCTCTTTGCCGAACTGAAAGGCCCACAAACCAATCGCGGCACAAAAGCCAAACATCAAGGCCAGCAAAGCCCAACGAAACGGCCACGGCAAGCTGCTGCGCACCGCCATGCGCGGCGCACTGATGGTCAGGCGGCGGCGGAGCAGGCGAAATCTCATGGGAGGGTGAGTCTAGCAGTGGGGTGTCAAGCCGGGTGTAAGCAATTGCCCCAATGAAAAAACCGCCTGGAATGACTTCCAGACGGTTTTTTTTGAGGCCAATCCAAGCGGAATATTTGCGTAGCGAGAAGTCGTCAGGGAAGGCGCAAACCGGAACAAGGGTATGCCCCTTGTGAGGATTTGCAACGCCGCATGACGGCTTCGCAGTAGCAAATTAACGTTTGGAGAACTGTTTGCGACGACGGGCGCCGTGCAAACCGTCCTTCTTACGCTCGACTTCGCGCGCATCACGCGTTACGAAGCCGGCTTTGGACAACTCGGGCTTCAAGCTGGCGTCATAGTCGATCAGGGCACGGGTGATGCCGTGGCGAACGGCACCGGCTTGGCCGGACTCGCCACCACCAGCCACGTTGACCATGACGTCAAAGGTTTCGGCGTGGTTGGTCAGCAGCAAGGGCTGTTTGCAGATCATGATCGAGGTGGCGCGGCCAAAGAATTTTGTGATTTCTTTGCCGTTAACGACGATTTGGCCGGAGCCTTTTTTCAGAAACACACGGGCGACGCTGGATTTGCGACGGCCGGTGCCATTGTTCCATTCACCGATCATTTGGCGGCTCCTTCGCTTGCAATCTGCACGGGTTTGTTGGCGGAACCAGTCAGGTTACCCAAATCCAGCACTTTGGGCTGTTGGGCGGAGTGCGGATGCTCGGCACCACCGTAGACCTTGAGCTTCTTGATCATGGCGTAACCAAGCGGTCCCTTGGGCAACATGCCCTTGACGGCCTTCTCGAGCGCACGGCCCGGGAACTTGGCTTGCATGTCCTTGAAGTTGATGGCCGAAATGCCACCGGGGTAGCCAGAATGGCTGTAGTAGATCTTGTCAAGCGGCTTGGCGCCGGTGACCCGCAGACGGGCTGCATTGATGATGACGATGAAGTCACCGGTGTCGACGTGAGGCGTATAAATGGCCTTGTGTTTGCCGCGCAAACGGAGAGCAACTTCGCTGGCTACTCGTCCGAGGACCTTGTCGGTCGCGTCAATCACAAACCA
>JANOVW010000253.1:0-3916 GCA_031417575.1 Rhodoferax sp.
AGCGTGGCCACCTTGGGCGAACACCTGTCGTTGGCCGGCTGGCTTGGCGTGCTGGGGGTCAGTGTGGGTGTGCTGGTTTTGGGATTGCCTGGCAAGCGGGTTTTTACAAGCAGCCCGAGTGGCTTGGGTAGCTTGGGTGAAGCGGCTGCCGCAGAGACCCATGCCGCCCACTTGGCAGAAATCAAACTGCGCAACAAAGCCATCGCCTTTGCCCTGGCCAACGCCGTCATCATCGCCATCTACACCGTGATAGACGCCAAAGGCGCGCGGGCCTCGGGCAACGCGCTGCAATACGTCGTTACCCTTTTCTTGCTGGATGGCTGGCCGTTTGCAGTCATCGTGCTGGCCCGGCGGGGGCGTGCGCAATGGCCCCAAGTGCGCAGTTACGCCATACAACGCTGGCCCTTGGCGCTGGGCGGTGCCGTGGCGTCGCTCGGCTCCTACGGTATCGCCCTGTGGGCCATGACCCAGGCCCCGGTAGCCACCGTGGCCGCGCTGCGCGAAACCTCGGTGCTGTTCGCGGCACTGCTCGGTGCGTGGCTGCTGAAAGAAAAATTCACCCGGCGGCGCATGGTGGGCACGCTGACCATTGTGGCGGGGGTAATGGCGTTGCGGTTGGCCTGAGGCCCCAATTGCCATTGAGTGTGGTGGCGGCAGGCTCTGGGGAAAATGCCAGGCCTCAACGTCCCGATCGCATGAATGCCAGGATTTCACGGCCCAGCCGGTCTTCGGCAGTATTGAAATGCGCCACGATGGAAGTATGGTTATGCCCCGCCATCCACACCAAACGCGGCGCGCGGCCAGTGGCGCTGGACAGCCTGTAAAAAAGCTCTGCGCAATGCACATCAAGCAGCGGATTTTCAAACTCTGCCATCGCAATCATGGTGGTAACAGACTCTGCCGTGACGTGGTTGACCGCCGAGCCGCTCTCCATGCGGGCCGCATCTACACCATAGTAGGCTTCCACTCGTTTGGCATTGGGATTTGACGCGCTGTTTTCCGCGCGCACCCGGCCGGAAACCACAATCATCCCGGCGATGCCCGGACCGCCGGGCGGGTGAAAACTGCGGTCATAGGCATAGTGCGCCGCGTGCGCTGCGCCGGCTGAATGGCCCATCAGAAAAATACGCAACGGGTCGCCGCCGTGCTTCGCAATGTGTGTGCGCACCCACGCCACACCAGCTGCAATATCGTCGGTACCGCCGGGATAGGTTGTTTCGGGCGCCAGTCTGAATTCCAGGTTGACCGCGACCACACCGTGCCGTGCGAAGTACCAGCAAACGTTTGAATAAACCTCTGCGCTCCTATCCTTGTCGCCATCCACAAAAGCGCCACCATGCACAAAAATTACCACAGGGTTGGCCCCGGCTGCGCTGTCCAGCGGGGCGTACACATCCAGCACTTGACGCGGATGCCCGCCGTAAGCCAGGTTGCGCGTGGCTTGCCCCGTTTTCGGCGCATGTGCCAGCACCTCGCTGAATTTTTCAACCATCAGGCGAACGTTGGCCTGCACGTTGTTGCCCCATTGAGGGCCGATCTGCGCCATCAGTTGCAACAGCGATTCTGGCAACGCCGGGGCGCTGCCGACAGAATCTGCTTCGGATGCCATGGGGGTGTCCGACCTCAGGCGGCCGCGTTCTGAGCCGGATAGTTGAATTCGACACCGACATTGTCCGGGTCGCGCAGAAAAATCTGCGTGATTCCGGTACGCGCCAAGGTCCGTTTTGAGAATTCAATACCTTTCGAAGTGAGCAACGCTGCCATTTCGTTCGCGTCGCCGCTGGCCTTGAACGACAGATGATCCACGGCACCCGTTTCCCAGGTGGGTATCGGCCTGTCAAAAACGACATGTACGATGGGTACATCGCCTGCATAAAGCCAGATGCCAGGGAAGCTCAGGTCGGGTGGACGAAAGCCGACCTTGAGCCCCACGATCTCGGTATAGAACTGCGTGGTGCGCTGCACATCGGATGAGAGGATCGCAAAGTGATCAAGTCCTGTGACTGCCATGGCCGACGTCTCCTGTGATGAATTGACAAATACCGCAGCCCGCAAGCGACCCGTGGGGCTTCGGGCGCCGCGCTGACCTGCCCCCAAAACTCCGTCCCCATCAATCTTGCGCAAGGCCAAGGTTTGCAATCCTACTTGATGGTGTCCTGAAGGGGCGCTTGGAAGCACGCCAACGAACAGACGCGTATTGAGAAGCGATCCAAGATGCGGCTGTGTTTATTGCATGCCTCACCAATTGGAATTCTTCACCTGAACAAGCGCTCTGCCTTCCCCGTACTCGTCATAACATTGATTGCAACGATGCTGGCGACTGGCTGCAACAAGTCACCTGAGAACGTTGGGTCGATGACTTCACCGTCAACTGCGGTTGGCAATGTCTCGGACATTGATGTGACCCAACACGTAAAAACAGCCCTGTTGCAGAACGAATCGCTCAAGGCCTTTGACATTGCCGTCGTAACGCTCAAGGGTGATGTGCGGCCTGCTCTGTAGGCCATGACCCAAACCCCGGAGCCACCCTTTATGGCAGCGCCCTGACCAAACGAAACCCGCTGTTGTTGTTGCGGCTCCAGGTGCTGAGCCTGCACCGGTAAGCGGCCCGGGCAAACGTGGCATTGAGGTTCCACGAACCCCCACGCACCACGCGCTGGCCACAGGTGCCGGTGTTCCAGGCACTGCCATCACTCGGTGCGCCGTCATAGGTCGGATTCCAGCAATCCTGCGTCCACTCCCAGACATTGCCACTCATGTCATGCAGGCCAAACGCGTTGGCAGGCTTGGTGCCCACCCGGTTGGAGCTCTTGTCACTGTTGCCCGCCGGGGTGCCGAAGGCACCATACCAGGCAACAGCATCAGGGCTATCGCTGGCACAGTATTCCTGGCGTGCGCCTGCGCGGCAGGCGTATTCCCACTCGGCTTCGCTGGGCAGCCGATAACGCTTGCCCGTTTTGGCGTTGAGTTTTTGGATGAAGGCCTGGACATCATCCCAACTGACGTTCTCCACGGGGCAATCCGCACCGCAAAATCTCAAAATACTGGGGTTGCCGCCCATCACGGCCTGCCATTGGCCTTGGGTCACTTCGGTTTTGCCCATGGCAATGGCTTTGATCACCACGCGACGGGTTGCGCCGTTCTCGCCCATGTCAAAGCTGCCGGCAGGAAGAACCACCATCTCGGCACAGTCGGCGCAGTCTTTGAAAACCGCGCCGGGCTTGGGCGCTTTGGTTTCGGTTTCCAAACGCTGGACTGCGTCGCGTTGCTCGCGTTGTTCGCCTTGTGGCCGGGCGGCGGCCAGCTGTTGGTCGGCGGCTTCGCGCTGGAGTTTGACCTGGGCAGCTTTGGCCAAGGCGGCGTATTGGCCACTGGGGTAGGTGGCCAGATAGCTGGCGTAGGCAGCCAGCGTTGCTGCGTTCTGGGCGCTGCCCCAGGCCATTCGCTCTTCCTCGCTGCGTTGTACTGTCTGGCGCTCTCGTTCGGCCTGGTCCTTGTCGCTGAATTTTTTCAATTCAATCTTCGCCAGCGCCAGGTACATGCCGTTGGGATACTCCTTGAAGTAGGCCTCCAGGTATTCGCGGGAGCCGCTGGTTTTGACTTCGTTCCATAACGCGGTCTCGCTGTCGGCCAACGCATTGGCGACCAGCACGGGTACGATGGCGGGGCCGAAAAAGTAGAAGTTGCCGCGCAAGTCGCTCACCATGCCGGGGCGCTGTTCATGCCCGACGCTTTTTGCCTTGTCGTCGACCCGGTCTTTGACCCGCTCCAGCGCCGCCCGAATCTCGATTCCGGGGGCTTGGATCGCCTGGGTCAGCTCCCACGTAAACAGGCCATTGGAGACGGGTTCGCCCGGTACGCTGTCCAACGCTTTTTAGTTTCGCCCGGCACTCATCACGATGACTTGCCCCGTCAC
>JANOVW010000254.1:0-2080 GCA_031417575.1 Rhodoferax sp.
ATTGCAGCGCTTTGATTTGCCAGTTCATTGGCCACGCCTTGCACAATGAGGTGGCGGGGTGAGCAGCCGGTGACCGACAAAACAACAATGGAAAAGGTCAAAAACCGGGTTGCCGTCTTTCTGTACAGACGTGGCAAAAAACCGATTTTCGGGTCAACGAAGAGCAGCAAAGCCATCAAAATAGCAGGCTTGTGCAAGGCAATACCAGGTGCGTAACCAGTGTGTGCGACAGCATGGCGCGACTCTAGTGATGCTTTGTGAATACTCGATGACATTCGCCGCTTATCGAGCCTTGCGCAGTGGCTGGCGGGCCAGACGCAGGAAAAAAATCGGTTTACCGCACTGAAGCCGAAGACCCTAAACTGGCGGCTTTGCTCAACGAAAGTAAGCTGATGACTTCGCCCATTGAATTGCCTGGGAACAACCTGCAGGATGGCCAGTTTTTGACGATTGAGATCAGTGCTGGCCGGGCGCAGGTCTGTTTGAATCGCCCCACAGCCCGCAACGCGATGTCGCGTGGTCTGATGCGTGAACTGATTGATGTCGCCCACGGATTGTCCCAACGCACCGATATCCAGGTTGTCATTCTCACGGGCGGAGACATCTGTTTTTCAGCCGGTGTTGATTTGAAGGAGGCCAGCGCCTGGACAGATGAATCCTTGTCTGCCGTAGAGCGGCGTGAAATCGCTTCGCTGGGTTACAAGTTGTGCAAGGCCTGGGAAGAGTTGCCCCAAATCACCATCGTGGCGATTGAAGGCTTTGCCATAGGCGGAGGCCTTGCCTTGTCAGTGGCCTGTGATTGGCGGGTGATGGCGGACGATGCTTTTGTGTCTTTGCCCGAAATTGCACTGGGTATTCCACTAACCTGGGGGGCCATTCCTCGCTTGCTGCAGCTGGTAGGTCCGGCAAAGGCCAAGCGGCTAACCATCTTGTGCGAACGCGTCAACGCGCCAGATGCGCTGGGTATGGGTTTGGTGGATTACGTTTGCAGCAAAGGCCACGCTTTGCGCAAAGCGCAGGCGGTAGCTGATCAAACGCTGGCCATGCCTGCTGCCGCCGTTCGCATGAGCAAAGAAACCGTGAATGCTGTGGCAACCGTGGGCAACCACCTCGCCAGCCACATGGGGCACGACCAAATTGCCTTGGCGGCGAGCAGCCCCGAATCACGTCAGCGCCGCGCTACTGCGCTGAAACCTTGAAAAAAGGCATCGCCCATTCGTTTGTTGGGGTCACCGAAAGTCTGGCCAATCCATTTGGTTTTTGGGTCATTTTTTTTCGCTATGTGCGCTATCACACAGACCGCCGTCCTCCCAAAGTGGATAAACAGGGCATCGGCGCTTGGTTGGGGAATGGAGTGATTCGCTTTCCTTCGTCGTGAGTTGCTGAGCGGGTGAGCCCTGAATACCGGGGGCCCGAACAGCGCGACTTCAACAGACAAGGAACAACGATGAAAAACTTTCAAACCTATACCGCGCCAAAACTGTGGTTTTCTGCCGCATTGATGGTTATGGCAATGGCTGGATGTGGCGGCTCAAGTGGCCCCATCACGGCAGCGCCAGGCAGCACGGTAACCCCTGGTGCAGTGGGCGTTGCTGGAGGCACCTCTGCGGAGCCAACGGTGCGGTCTTCCAGCCCATCCAACGCGGCATTCAACGTTTCGACCAGCCAAAAAGCAGGTGTTGCAACCTCGGTTGTCGCTATTTTCAGCCAGCCCATGAACCCCGCGACGATCAACTCAGCTGTTGCGGGCAACCTGTCGACGTTCACACTGAAAGAAACCGCGGGCGGCAATGTTCCCGGCACCGTGTCCATGAACGCCGCCAGCACAGTGGCGACCTTCACACCGTCTGCTACCGGATTGACACCCAACACAAATTACACCGCCACGGTGAGTACCGCCGCAACCAACGCCGCCGGCATGGCCATGACAAATCCGGTGGCGTGGAGTTTCACAACCAAGGCGGTTGCATCGATTGGGCTCTCACCGGTAAACCTGGGCACATCGGGTAATTTCACCATCCTGGCCAAATCAGGGATTTCTACCGTGCCTGGCTCCTTGGTCACTGGCGATATCGGTGTA
>JANOVW010000255.1:0-4015 GCA_031417575.1 Rhodoferax sp.
GGATGTCGCAGGTGCCATCCACAATCTCGCCGCAGTTGATGTCCATATCGTCCTCCTGTTTGCGCCAGAGGTTGGAATTGGTTGAGAGCTTTAATGACGGTGATGGCGCGCAGCCATAGGCAGAACCGCGGCCCGTGGTGAAGCAGATCATGTTGGCCCCACCTGCTACCTGCCCGGTTGCACTTACCGGGTCATATCCGGGTGTATCCATGTAAACGAAGCCTTTGGCCGTTACGGGTTCGGCGTATTCATATACCGCTTCAAGATTACTGGTGCCGCCTTTGGCAACGGCCCCCAGGGATTTTTCAAGGATGGTGGTCAACCCCCCGGCTTTGTTGCCAGGTGAAGGGTTGTTGTTCATTTCGCCCTCGTTGATCTCGGTGTAATGCTCCCACCAGCGAATACGGCTGATCAGCTTCTCCGCGATGTCGGCCCGCACGGCCCGGCGGGTCAGCAGGTGTTCGGCGCCATAGATCTCAGGGGTCTCTGACAGGATGGCGGTTCCGCCATGGGCTACCAACAAATCAACTGCCGCGCCCAGTGCCGGATTGGCGCTAATGCCGCTGTAGCCGTCTGAGCCACCACACTGCAAACCAATCGTGATGTGCGAGGCATCACAGGGCACCCGCGCTTGGGTGTTTGCCGCGGGCAACAGCGATTTGATGAGGGATACGCCACGTTCGACTGTTTTGCGTGTACCGCCGGTTTCCTGAATATTGAAAACCTTGAGGGTTTCGCCTTCGCGCAAACTACTCGCCGCCAACCAACTACTGATCTGGTTCGATTCACAACCCAAGCCGACAACGAGAACGGCGCAAAAATTCGGGTGGGTGGCGTAACCAGCCAGGGTGCGCTGCAACACTTTCAAGCCTTGGCCGTCACTGTCCATTCCGCAGCCGCTGCCGTGGGTCAGGGCGATCACACCATCCACATTGGGAAACGCGGCCAGTTCCTGCGGGCGATTTTGCCGGGAAAAGTGATCGGCAATTGCGCGGGCCGCTGTGGCCGAGCAATTGACTGACGAGAGCACACCAATGTAATTGCGTGTGGCCACGCGACCATCAGCGCGGGGGTAGCCCATAAAACTCGCTTGCCTGCGCACGGCCGGGGGCTTTACATCGGCCCCAATGGCGTAATCACGAGAGAAATTGCCTTTCTGTTCCCCCATCCACAAATTGTGGGTGTGCACATGTTCACCCGCGGCAATCGGCTTGCTGGCAAAACCGATGATCTGGTTGTATCGGCGAACCGGTTCGCCGGTTGCAATGGCGCGCGTAGCAACTTTATGGCCAGCCGGGATCAGGCCTTTCACAGAAATATTTTCAACGGTGGCGCCGCCCACCAATTGAGAGCGGGCAATCAGGACATCATCGGCGGCGTGTAATCGAATAAATGGATTCATGGGTGTGTCTCAATCAGGTGATGTTGGGTGCGTCGCCAGCTCGCACTGAATCGGGCGTGTGATTTGTCCATATGTGCGTGCATGGCCGCGCGGGCAGCCGGAGCATCGTGCAACTGAATGGCGTCAAGAATAAGGAAATGCTCTTCAATGGCAGCGCGCCAGGATCTGACGGTTTCAAAATGCCCGCCCAGGCGCATAAACAAAGGGCCACGGCGTGAATCCCAGAAGGTTTGCACCGTTTCCAGCAATACGACGTTGTCGCAGGCCTGAACAACAGCCGTATGAAATGCACGGTCCCCTTCTAGCGGCATGATGCCTTGGTTGGCATTGACGCTCATCAATGCGATTGCCTTGCGCATGGCATCCAGATCTTTTCGTTTGGCCCGGGTTGCTGCGATCGCCGCAGTTTCGCCCTCGATGACCCGGCGGGCGCGAATCAGCTCCAGGGGTCCCCACTCTTCGGGGGCGATCAATTCGACGGCTACCCGGCGGGTGGTGTCTTTGCGGTCAAGAACATACACACCAGACCCCATGCGTACTTCAACCCAGGCCTCGACTTCCAATGCAATCAGCGCTTCACGGACCGAGGGGCGGCTCACGCCCAATTGGCGCGCTAGATCACGCTCGGCTGGCAGCCGTGCACCCACCACAAACTCGCCTTTGCTAATCAGTACGCGCAATTGCTCGGCAATTTGGCGATAGAGGCGTTGTGGTTCGACAGTTTGCAATGGCATGAAACGATGCGGATCAGACGATACAGGACACAAGGGTGAGATAGAATTGGACAAGTGGTAAGGCCAATCGGTGACCGCATGATAGATGACTTTCGCCCATCAACTTTCAACCCAAGGAACTTCATGAGATTAGCCGGAAAAAGAGCTCTCGTTACCGCCGCCGGGCAAGGCATTGGCCGCGCCAGCGTTTTGGCGCTGGCTGCGCAAGGCGCGCAGGTGTTGGCCACAGATGTCAACGCCAGCCTGTTGGAGGCTTACCAGGGCGTGGCCAATGTCACCACAGCCGCGCTGGACGTGCTGGACAAAGCTGCCATCACGGCTTTGGTGGCGCAGATGGATACGCCGCACGTCTTGTTCAACTGCGCCGGGTTTGTGCACGCCGGCAGCATTTTGCAGGCCACCGATGACGAATGGAACTTTGCCTTCAACCTCAATGTGCGCTCGCAATTCTGGATGATCCAGGCGCTTTTGCCCAAGATGCTGGCGCAAGGTGGCGGCAGCATCATCAACATGGCCAGCGTGTGTGGCAGCCTCAAGGGCTTGCCCAACCGGTTTGCCTATGGTGCCAGCAAGGCAGCGGTGGTTGGTTTGACCAAATCGGTGGCGGCTGATTTTGTGGCCCAGGGCATCCGGTGCAATTGCATCGCACCCGGCACGGTCGATACGCCTTCGTTGGGTGAGCGCATCAACGCGTTTGACGATCCGGTCGAAGCGCGCAAGGCTTTTGTAGCCCGCCAGCCCATGGGCCGCCTGGCACAGGCAGACGAAATTGCGCCGATCATCGTGTACCTGGCCAGTGACGAATCCAAGTTTGCAACCGGCCAGATTTTTGCAGTTGATGGAGGCATGACGATATGAACCAGCTGGATTTGAACGGCCGTCACGCGGTCATTACGGGCGGAGCCTCTGGCATCGGTTTTGCCATTGCCACGCGGATGTTGGCCTCGGGTGCCAAGGTCACGTTATGGGATCGCAACGAGGCTGCACTGAAGGCCGCCACCGCTTCCTTGGGTGCATCGTCCAGCGGTGTCGTTGTTGATGTCACCAACCAAGCCAGTGTTCAGTCGGCGGTGAAAGCCACACTTGGCTTTGGCGGCCTCGATATTCTGGTGAACAGCGCTGGCATCACCGGCCCCAACGCCAAGGTGTGGGATTACCCGTTGGCCGACTGGCAAGAAGTGATGGCCATCAATGTCAACGGCCTGTTTTTGTGCTGCCGCGAGGTGGCACCGCACATGCGCGGGCGCAACTACGGGCGCATCGTCAACATCGCGTCAGTAGCGGGCAAAGAGGGCAACCCCAACGCCAGCGCCTACAGCGCCAGCAAGGCGGCGGTGATCGCACTGACCAAATCACTAGGCAAGGAGCTGGCAGACACGGGTGTGCGGGTCAACTGCATCACGCCCGCTGCCATCCAAACGCCCATGTTCGACCAGATGTCGCAAAGCCATATCGACTTCATGCTCTCCAAAATTCCCATGGCCCGATTTGGCACCGTGGAAGAGGCTGCCGCCATGGTGACTTGGCTTGCCACCGAGGAATGCTCTTTTTCAACCGGTGCTGTGTTCGATCTCTCGGGTGGACGGTCTACCTACTAAACTCTCGGCGTTCCCACAATCCAAAACCAAATCAACCCTGAAAGGCAAGCATGAAACTCGTTCGATACGGCAACATTGGCAAAGAAAAGCCAGGCCTGATTGATGCCAAAGGCCAATTGCGTGATCTGTCCAAACATGTCAAGGATTTTGATGGCGTTGCCATCGGCCCGGCTGCCTTGGCCAAAATCGCCAAACTCAAAACCGATAGTCTGCCAGCCGTCAAAGGCAAGCCCCGCATGGGTTGCCCAGTAGCCCAAATCGGCAAGTATGTGGCGATTGGC
>JANOVW010000256.1:0-11964 GCA_031417575.1 Rhodoferax sp.
CAGATTTGTCGCGCTGATTACGCCAACCCGGTGCATGCTTCGGCGCTGGCGCAGCTGCTCGATGGTTACGCCCGTGATGTCATGGGTGGCGGTGCGGCTTTGCCGCCGCAGGTACTGGCCACCGTAGCAAGTGAACTGGCCAAACGGCCCCACGCTTTTAGCATTCTGGCGTTTGTGGGTGGCGTGCCCGCAGGCCTGGTGAACTGTTTTGAAGGTTTTTCGACCTTTGCCTGCAAGCCTTTGGTGAATGTGCACGACGTATCGGTGCAGCCGGAATTTCGCGGCCGGGGCATTGCGCAAGCCATGCTGCGCGAGGTTGAACTGATTGCGCGTGAGCGCGGCTGCTGCAAGCTCACCCTTGAAGTGCTGCAAGGCAACACCCACGCCATTCAGCTGTACGAAAAAATCGGCTTTGGCGGTTACAAACTGGTTGAATCGATGGGGCATGCGGTTTTTTTCCAGAAGTCGCTTGAAAGAGTTTCTGCTTAGGCACCCGCCACACGCCACATGACTGCCTGTACCCCGCCATGACAACAACGCCCGGTACTGACACCCTGCCGTCACCTGGCAAGCCAGATCTGCCACCCCCGCCAGTTGAACGCCCCCGCACCTGGGCCACGCTGCGGCACAAACAATTCAAGGCCTTGTGGGCTAGCGGTGGCATCTATTTCATCGGCAACGCCATGCAGACCATGGCGGCCAGCTGGATGATGGTGCAAATTTCGGGCTCGTCTTTTTTGGCGGCGCTGGTGCAAACAGCGGTGTTTTTGCCGATGTTTTTACTCTCATTGCCGGCCGGGGTCTGGGCAGACATTACCGACCGGCGGGCGCTCATATTGGGGGCGCTGATGGTCCAGACCGGGGCTGGCGTGATCTTGACCTTGCTGATGCTGTTTCATGTGGGCGGGCCAGGCACCTTGCTGTTCATGATTTTTTTGTGCGGTAGCTGCACTGCTTTGTTGTCGCCTGCCTGGAACTCAACCGTAT
This sequence comes from Rhodoferax sp., assembly GCA_031417575.1. Classification (GTDB taxonomy): domain Bacteria; phylum Pseudomonadota; class Gammaproteobacteria; order Burkholderiales; family Burkholderiaceae_C; genus JANYCG01. The sequence continues at coordinate 988 of JANOVW010000256.1, forward strand.
CGGATTCGGTGCCGCGCGAAGAGTTGCCGCAGGCCATTACCGTCATATCGATTGCCTACAACGCCGCGCGGGCCGTGGGGCCGGCGCTGGCAGGCCTGGTGTTCGCATGGGTGGGCGGCGCCTGGAATTTCGCGCTGGCCGTGGCCAGTACCGTCATGATGATTCTGGCGGTGCGCAAACAACCGCCCAAGCCGCATCCGCCTTCCCGCTTGCCGCCTGAGCGTTTGTGGGGCGGCATGGTGAGTGCCGTGCGGTTTGCCCGCCATTCACAAACCGTGTTGGCGCAATTGATTCGCACGGTGGCATTCAGCGCTGCGGGTTGCGCCTTGTGGGCGCTATTGCCGGCCATTGGCAAACAGCAATTGGAATTGCAGGCCAGTGGCTTTGGTTTGCTGATGGGCTGCCTGGGCGGCGGTGCCGTGGTAGTAGGCCTGTTCATCGCACGCCTGCGGGTACGGTTTGGTGTTGAACGGTTGGTACAAATCGCTTGTGTGGCCTACGCCCTGATGATGCTGGTGGCGGCCCATTCGCGTTGGGATTGGCCGGTCTACCCGGCCTTGGTGGTGGCAGGTGCAGCCTGGATGGCGGCCATGTCGACCTTCAACACGGCAACACAAACCAGTGTGCCACCTTGGGTGCGAGCCCGTGCCGTGGCCATGCACACGCTGAGCGCCCTGGGTTCCTTTGCCTTGGGTTCGGCAATCTGGGGGGCGCTGGCCGACCTGGTGGGCTTGTCAAGTGCCCTGACAGTGGCAGCGGTCGCCATGTTGGCGGGGTTGGCATTGGCAAAAAATTTCCCGCTGCGGATGGGCGAGGCGCAAGAGGTCACCCAGGCCAATGCCTGGCAGGAACTCTTCATCACCCATGAACCTGCACCCGAAAAAGGCCCGATCGCCGTCGAGAACATCTACCGCATCCAGGAAAGTGACGCCAAGGCCTTTCTTGAAACCATTACGTTGTTGCGCCCGATTCGTCGCAGAGATGGTGCGACGTTGTGGCGGGTTTACAGCGATTTGGCAGACCCCACGCGGTTTGTCGAGCGTTTCATCGTGACCTCATGGGCCGATTATTTGCACCAGCGTTCTCGCCTGACCTTGGCAGATCAGGAGCTTGAAGCCCAGGTTCGCGAGTTTCAGGCCGAAGGGGTGCCCGTGCTGATGCAACACTTTCTGGCAGAAAGTTAAGCGCTGACGGTTACCAGGTGTTGCGCAGCTCGCGCAGTTTCATGAAGACGGTTTTTGCGTCTGGGTTGGCCGCCAGATCCGGAAACGCGGCGCGCAATTGGGCAATCACCTCGGCATTGCCCAGGCGGAAAAACGTGTTGAATTGTTTTTCTTGCCCAAGCGTCGTCACCGGCGCCAATGCAGCGTCGTGCGCTTCAACCGTGGGCAACAGGGCCATCGCTGCAGCATTGCCGGGTTCGCGGTTCAGGGTGAACTTGAGGTTGTTTTCAATGTAGTCATGGCCGGGGTAGACCCGGGTGTTGTCGGGCAGTCGGGCCAACTGGTCGGCAAAGGTGGCGTACATGGCATGTACATCACCGCCGTTGTGCACATTGCCCGCACCCGCGTTAAAAAGCGTGTCGCCCGAAAACAGCGCCGGCTCGTCGGTATGGCTGCGCAGGCAGATGTGGCACATCGTATGGCCTGGCGTGTCCAGGCATTCCAGCTCCACGGTTTTTCCCACTTTGATGATGTCGCCCGCTTGCACCCCACGTGTCATGCCGTCAATCTTGCTGCCGGCTTTGTGGTGGGCAATGATTTTGGCTCCTGTCGCGGCCACAACCGCCGCGTTGCCACCGGTGTGGTCATGGTGTTCGTGGGTATTGAGAATTTGGGTGATTTGCCAGCCTTTGACTTTGGCGGTGTTCAAGGTTTTCTCATGATCCAGCGGGTCGATCGCCAAGGCCTCGCCGGTTTGCGGGCAAGCAATCAGGTAGTTGAAATTGCGGTAGGCGTTACCGGTCCAGATGCGTTCGACGATCATGTGGGTTCCTGTTGTAAGGGCGGTGCGTTTGGCTTGGTGCGTCTGAAACAACCCGCCGCGCCCCGCCGCGTGATTTTGCCTGACTCAAGAGCTGCGTGCAGCGGCCGTTGGGCATTCCCGTCGAGGGTTCAATTCTCAATTTGCGACAAGGAGAAACCCTAGGCACGCCCTTTACAACGCGCAAGGTGTGATTCAATTCGCAGGCTGCGATTCAGACCCCAATTCCCGGGTTTCGACCTGGCCTGACGCAACTGCTGTAAGCATGACAAAAAGCGGTATCAACTGGCAAAACGAGAGACAAACCATGAAATTCATCAAGGCGCAGTTCAACGCCACACCCCGGCACCTGAAGGCAACGGCGATCGTGCTGGCTTTGGGCGCGTTGACTGGCGAACTCGCTACGGCCCAGACCCTGAAAGACGTGGTGGTATCCGCATCACGTGCCGAACAAAAGAGTTTTGATGCGGCGGCGGCGGTGCAGTCGATTGACAGTGACACGATTCGGGGTGCCGGCCCGCAGGTTAATTTGTCGGAATCCCTGAACCGCGTGCCAGGCCTGACCATCCTCAACCGCCAAAACTACGCACAAGATTTGCAATTGTCGATTCGCGGTTTTGGTGCGCGGTCAGCCTTTGGCATCCGGGGTATTCGTCTGCTGGTAGATGGTATTCCAGCCACCACCCCCGACGGGCAAGGGCAGGGTTCATCCGTCAGCCTGACCTCGACCGACCGGATGGAGGTGTTGCGCGGACCGTTGGCACAGTTGTATGGCAACTCGTCGGGCGGTGTGATTCAGGCCTTTACCCGGGACGCACCCGACGAGCCCGAGTTCGGTGCGCAGTACTACGTCGGCTCGTTTGGCATGCACCGCTCGGATTGGCAATATGCCGGCAAATTGGGCTCGGGCTTGGGTCTGGTGGCAGATTACAGCACCTTCGATACGGCGGGTTTCCGGGACAACAGCAACACTGAGCGAAAACAGTTCAACGGCAAACTGCGCTATGAAGCGACCGACAGCACGACCGTTAACGTGGTGATCAATCATTTCAATATGCCATTGGCGCTGGACCCGTTGGGCCTGACCGCTGCTCAAATGGCTGCCAACCGCGAAGCGGCAGGCACCAATGCGATTGCGCGCAACGTTCGCAAAGTGGTCTCGCAAAACCAGTTGGGTACCTCTGTCAATCATCGTTTTGATGCGCAAAGCAGCCTCACTGGGCGTTTGTATTACGGCAACCGTGAAAACCTGCAATATCAGGTAGGTGTTGCAGGCACGGCCACGGCGTTGGGCGGCTGGGTTGGTTTGAATCGCGACTATTACGGCACCGGCCTGCAATACAACGCACAATCAAAAATCGGCGGGATGGGGGTCAATTGGGCGGCCGGTCTGGAGTTCGATCGTTCGCAAGAGCGGCGGCAAGGGGGCGCCGCCGCACTCGGGCAAAAAACCACAACGACCCGCAATGAAGTGAACACGGCTGACAACAGTGATTTGTTTGCGCAGGGTACTTTGTTGGTGAATGAACGGCTTTCTGTCGTGGCTGGTGCACGCCACAGCACGGTACGCATGAACAGCGGCGATGAATTTTTGGCCGATGGCAACGGTTCGGGTTCTATCAGTTACCAGGCAACCAGCCCGGTGCTGGGCGCCACTTGGCACGCTTTGGATACGCTGAACCTGTATGCCAATTGGGGCCGGGGTTTCGAGAGCCCTACATTGGCCGAAATGGCCTACAACGGGGCCGGTGTGCCTGCCTTCAACACCACGCTGAATGCGGCCAGCAGCCGTCACACCGAAATTGGCGCGAAATGGACCCCCACGGCGCAGTCGCGGGTTGATTTCACGGTTTACCAGATTGAGACGACGGATGAAATCGTGGTCGCCAGCAGCACGGGTGGCAACTCCACCTTCAAAAACGCGCCGGGTACCGTGCGCAACGGCTGGGAACTGGCGGGCAGTGCGCTGATTGCACCCGGTTGGAAGGCCAGTCTGTCAGCATCACAAATTGATGCCAGCTACGCCAAAACCTTCACCACCATCAGTGGTGCGCCGCCAGCGGCCACCACGGTATTGGCGGGCAACAAAATTCCGGGTATTCCGCAAAGTTCGCTGTTTGCAGAGGTTTTGTGGTCTAGCCAGCAAGCTGGCAAACGCAACAGTGCCGTGGTCTTGGGCGCGCAAGTCGGGCTGGAGTTTTTGCAATCCGGCAAACTGTTTGCCAATGACACCAACACGGTGGCTGCTGATGGCTACACCACCTGGGCCATCAAGGCCAGCCATGGTTTTGCGGTGGGCAAAGGCAGCCTGAGCACTTATGCACGGGTCGACAACCTCACCGACGAAAAATACGTCGGCTCGGTCATCGTCAACCAGAACAATGCCCAGTTTTTTGAGCCAGCGCCTGGCCGCAATTGGACAGTAGGCCTGCGGCTGGTATTGCCCTTCTAAGGGGTTATCAGGAAGGCAAACGCACCGGCAGGTGCGTGATGCCGCGCACAAAGGTAGAAAGCAGGCGTTTGGGTTCGCCCATCACTTCGATTTTTTCGAAGCGCTTCAGGATTTCTTCCCACAAAATCTTGATCTGCATTTCGGCCAGGCGATTGCCAACACACCGGTGAATACCAAAACCAAATGAGAGGTGCTCACGTGGGCGGGCACGGTCGATGATGAAGTCATTGGGGTTCTGAATCACTTCATCATCGCGATTGCCTGACAGGTACCACATCACTACTTTGTCGCCTTTGAGGATTTTTTTGCCACCCAGTTCGGTGTCAACCAAAGCGGTTCGGCGCATCATGGGCAACGGAGTTTGCCAACGGATGATTTCGGGCACCATGCTGTCGATCAACTTCGGGTTGGCCCGCAACTTGGCCCATTCTTCGGGGAACTTGCTCATGGCCAGGACTCCGCCGGTCATGGAGTTGCGGGTGGTGTCGTTGCCGCCAACGATCAGCAATGTCAAATTGCCCATGTATTCCATGGGCCCCATGTTTCGGGTGGCCGGGTTGTGGGCCAACATCGAGACGAGGTCATTGGCGGGTGGCGCATTGACCCGTTCGTTCCACAGCCGGGTGAAATAGGCCAGCATCTTGCCCAGTTCGGCCATGCGGGCTTCGGGTGATTCAACCAATTTGTCCAGTTCGGGGATGGAGGTGGCAACATCAGACCACCAGGTGAGCAGTTTGCGGTCTTCCATGGGGAAGTCGAACAAGGTGGCCAGCATCATGGTGGTCAATTCAATCGAGACCCTCTCCACCCAATTAAACGTTTCGTCGCGCGGCAACCCGTCCAACACGCGGCACGTGCGTTCGCGGATGGTTTTCTCCATTGTGGCAAGGTTGCCCGGTGCGACGATGGGGCTCACCGCCTTGCGTTGCACATCATGCTTGGGCTGGTCCATGGCGATGAACATCTGCAAGCGCTGGTCCATCGGCAAATTGGCCAAGGCTATGCCGCCTTGCGTCCAATCGCTGGAGAAAATGCCGTGGTTGGTGTCCACGTGCATGATGTCTTTGTATTTTGTGACGCTCCAGAAACGGTCGAAGCTCTGGTTAATCGTCAGGTGCACCGGGTCGTCGCGGCGCAAACGCTCGAAGAAATGGCCAATCGCATCGGACTGAAACCAGTAGGCGTTGCTGACGTCGATCTCATCGAGCGGAATTTCAAAAGCTTCTTTGCGGCCGTAATTGCGGGTTTCGTAGGGGTATTCCATGGTGCGCTTCCTTCAGTTCAATTAAGCAGATTCTGAATCCGGCCAGGTTCAGTGCTGGCCGTCGGGCATGGTGACGACCAGCCCATCGAGTCCGTCGGTCATTTCAATTTGGCAGGCCAGACGCGAATTGGGTTTGGTTTCAGCGGCGAAATCGAGCATGGCGATTTCCATGTCAGATTGGTTGCCCAGTTTGCCTTGCCATTCTGGCGTGATGTACACGTGGCAAGTGGCGCAGGCGCAATTGCCACCGCAGTCTGCGTCGATACCCGGCACATTGTTGTCAGTGGCCGCGCGCATCAGCGAGAGGCCGTTTTCGGCTGTCACGGTGTGGGCTTTGCCGTTGAATTCGATGAAGGTGACTTGGGTCATGGTGAAAGCGGTGGTAGGCGGAAGTGGTTGAAAAATGCAAAAAGCTGAAAACATTGTATAGAACAGACACCTCTGTTTGGTGGCGCTTTGGTGACCTGTTCAAGGGCTGAACCACACGCTCAATTTCCGTCGAAGGGACTATTTGGCAGCTTGTTCAATCCGTTCGACCAACAGGTCAACAAAGGTATCGTTACCCTGTTCTTGACCCATGGAAATTCGTACCCGTACCGGCAAAAATTGCAAACTCGGGGCAAACCAGATTTCAGCCATGACATTTCCGCGCGGGTTGGCCAGCGGCCTGGGTTTGAGCCGAAAAGCCGAAATGGTGCCCAGATTACCCGCGCGCAGGTTTTCTTCTGCCACCACGTCATAGGTCCATAAATCAACACCACCGGGGCGGGCCAGCCAGATCGCCACTTCACGCCCCACTTGCAGAACTTCGCGCCCGGTGCTGAACCGGTGGCCCAGCTCGACAAACTGGCTGGCGGTGTCTTGCGCCAATTGCGGCAGGGGAACCTTGCGGCCATCGTCCAGGCGCAGGTTATCTCCCTCAAACCAAACGCGACGCACCCCGCCGGGCCGGCGTTCTTCATACACCTTGGGCGCCAGCCCCTGCGCGCCCAACTCACCCTGGCTGGTCATGGTGAACAGGGTGATGCCCAGGGCATACAAATCCAGTTGCACTTGGTAGCGCGAAGGGCCCCCAGGAACTGAAGGTGCAGCAGGTGGCGCAGTGGTCGCTGCGGCTGGGGCCGCGCCTTCGCGCTGCCATTGCACCCGCGCACTGCCATGCAGATCCCCCCGGTAATAGCCGGTGACCACATAACTGAGCCGTGTAGCGGCAGGCCAAGTGTCGGCGGGCGATGCCTGCACGGGTGCTTCTGCCAGTTTGCCAGGGGGCGGCTCAGGTGGCTCCGGCAAAGCCGGGGTTGCGGCAACGACGGGTGGGGTGGTCTGGGCCACTGCTTCTGCTTTCGCAGGGATGTCGTCAGACTTTTCAACCGGTTGCACAGGCTGCGACGCTGCAGAAGCCGGGCTGCTGGGTGCGACGGCGGTCGGCTCAAGTGTCGGCAAACGTGTCGGTTCAAGTGTCGAATCAAGTGGCGATGCTGCCTGCAGCGGGCCCTTGGTTCGTTCGGCTGGTGCCGGTGCCGCCTTGGCGGGCGTAGGCGGCAGCACGGCGGTGGGTTCCAGAATGCGGGTGAACAGGGGTTCGGCCATGCTGGCCAGCGGCTCAAATTTCGGCAGTTGCTCGCGCAGCCACGACAACACCAAGACGTGCAGAACGGCCACCAGCAGCCCCAGCAGCAACAGGCGCGATAGTCGAATAGGTCGGTCGGGCACGGGCATGAAAATTGGGGGTGCCGTTGCACCCGTCACGCCAGAATGGCGCAGTACCGACTTTAAAGGCAATTAGCCGACCCAATAGCAGCTCGTTAAGTCGACTACTCAATCATCCAGCCATCGTGCCAGTGTGGCACCCGCCGCGCCACCGACGATTTGGGCGGCTACAAAGCCCAGTGCACTAGCGGGCGCGATCCCTGCAAAACTGTCGCTCAACATCCGGCCCAAAACGGCGGCCGGGTTGGCAAACGAGGTGCTGGCCGTGAACCAATACGCTGCGCCAATGTAGCAGGCCACCAACGCCGAAGCCTTGCCCGGTGGAGAACGCAAGATCACGAGCAACAAACCGGCCGTAGCCAACGCTTCGGCGATCCATTGGCCCCAGCCGACAAACTGGCCGGCTGCATCCCAACCGCCGCGCAGTTTCTGGCTGGTTTGCACCACCGATAGATCGAACATGGCGTGGGCAAGCCATGCACCTGCTACCGCACCCAGGCATTGAAATGCTATATAAAAAAGAGCTGTTTGTGCTTGATCAGAATGAACCAATGTTCGTTTTGACCACATCACCAGTGTGACCACCGGGTTGAAATGGGCACCACTGACCGGCCCCAGCGTTTCAATCAGCACATACAAGATGAACACCGTTGCCAGCGTGTTGGCCAGCAGCGCTACGCCGTCATTTCCACCACTGAGGCGTTCGGCCATGATGCCGGAACCGATGACGGTGCACAGCAAAAACGCTGTGCCCAGAAACTCGGCAAATACCAGCCTTCGCAGGTCATTGTTCGGCTGGCTCATGGGGCGCCCAGCGTGGCTGCGGGTGAGGCCGACGGTGCAGGTGCCATGGCGTGCAGCGCAGCCAATTGTTCTTCGGCAGACATCTGCGCCAGTGGCAGGGCCACCAGTTGGGTGAGCTGCTGGTGAATCAATGCCCAGGTGTGCTCAAAGGCTGCTCGGCGGTCATCGTCTGAACCCGGTGCGGCAGATGGGTCGGCGTAACCCCAATGCGCGGTGGCCGGTTGGCCCGGCCAAAACGGGCAAACTTCACCTGCGGCGTTGTCACACACCGTAATGATGATGTCCATCACCCAGGGTGCCTTAGTGCCAGACTGTGCAAAGACATCCCAGCTTTTACTGGTGAGCCCTTCGCAAGAAATGCCATGGCGGCGCAGGGTTTCCAGAGCGAATGGGTTGGGTTGCTGGTTGGCCCGTGGGCTGCTGCCGGCAGAAAACCCGCGGTAGCGTCCTTGTCCGATGTGGTTCAGGGTGGCTTCGGCCAACACGCTACGGGCCGAATTGTGGGTACACAGGAAAAGGACGTTCAATGTCATGGGGTCGGGTTGAAGTAGTCTTGAAGGAGGGCATTGAACACGGTTGATGCTCAATGGTGGAGGCAATCGCTGCAAAGTGTCGAGCCACCGGTGCCAATGCCACCGTCGGTGCTTTCAAGGTCATTTGGCGATTGCACGTCGGGCACCACGGCAACCGGTGCAAATCCACCGCCGGGGGTGTTCATATTGGTGGTTTGGCCGTTATAAACGCGGGCCACCAGGTGTTGGATCTGGCCGTTGTACACATAGGCGCGCACGTCAAATTTCAATCGGGTCGATGGATGACCCGGCACATTGTCATCCTGCCTTTCAGACGCAACCACGCGGTGCCCTGGCTGCACCAACTCCTGTGCCACAAAACCGCCCGATTGAATGAGTGCCCAGGTTTTTTTGGTGATTTTGTCACCGCGAAAAGCAGCCTTGCCGGCATACCCGGCCACCGGTTTGAAAAACAGCTGCCGGCGCTGGGCCCAGAGTTCGACGGCATTGGTTTGATCAACCAGGCGGGTTTTGGGGACAACGCGCTGAAGCACCGCCACGTCGGCCTCTTTGATGCCCCATTGGGCCAACAGCGCCGGGTCAGACAAGGCGGCCAGATGCCGTTTGTTGGCTTTGATCGCATGCACATGCGGGTGCGGCGTCAGCACGACCGCGCGGTTGGCGTAGGCCTGATTCAAGGCGGCATGTTCCGGGCGCGACAAATCAAAATCTGTGAGGCGGTTGTAAACCAGATCGATACCGATGGTTTGGCCATCTCGCACCAGGCTGAGCTGCTGGTCGGCCCACACCAGTTCTGCCGGATCAGCGACAAAAGCCTGCACACCGCGCGAAGCAAACAGCGCTTGAAACAAGGCGAACTCGGGGGCCAGAAACTGGTGGGCTGGCGCATCGTCGACGATCACCACCGTACGCCAATTCGCTTCGCCCCGCTGCAAGCGCCATTCGTTTTGGAACATCGCAAAAATGCGGTGTTCGAGTTCAGCCAGCACAGTGGCTGGTTGCAGCCCGCGCAAGGCGGCGTTGCAACACAGGTGCTGGGCCCGCGCCAGCGCCGTACTGAGCAGGGCGCCGCCTGCATTGGTGTTGATTTCGATCAGGTGTAGCGGGGCTGCGCCCGCCAATTCGGGCGTTTCATCCAGGTGAAAGTCGTAGCCCATAAAAACGCCCAAGGCACCCGGGCTTTGCCGGGCGATGGCCGCGCTGCCGGGCCTGACGTGATCGAGCCAGGTGGCTGTGGCGGTTACCCGCTCAATGGCCGATACCGCGGCGACGATGGCGCGGTAGGTTGATTCTGAAATAAACACTTGCGTGGCTGAAAAAAGGTGTGGGTGGGTTGTGGCCATGTCTTGCACAAAGGCGGCCAATTCAGTGCTTTGGCCCAATTGCGCCTGCAGCCGAGGCGTGTCCAGCGTATTGCAATGGCAGTTTTCGTTCAGCAAATAGGCTAGGTTCATGGGCAAACCGCCTCTGCTGAAGCGCAGGCAGGCAGGCCGCAATCGGCGCCTTGGCAACAATGCGCCGTGAGGTAACCCATCAGGCGCGCCATTTGCCCAAAATTGGCGCGATAGATCAGGTTGCGGCCCCGCGGCTCGCAGGTTGCCAGCCCGGCGTACACCAGTTCTTTGAGGTGAAACGACAAGGCGCTGCCCGACGTGCCAATGGCCTGCGCGATGGCCCCGGGTGTTACGCCCGGTGGCCCAGCCGTCACCAAGGTTTTGAACGTGCGCAAGCGCTGCGCCTGTGCCAGTGCTGCCAAGGCACGCACCATGTTGGCTTCAACTTCTGATGCTGTTTGATTAATTTCCATGATTCAAATATAGTTGAATTATTAAATTAAATGTGCGTCAAATTGGAGTACTTTTTTAAATTTTAAAATAATTTAATAAAAAAAGATATATTTTTGTTATTAGTATTGCATTAAAAGCTATTTAATAAATATTGAATTTGATTTTTTATAGACAAAATTAATTTTTAAATTGTTATTAATTGAATTTTCGGTGAATCCCGTCAATCTTGTCAGCTCCAGCCGGACCCTGGAATTGAACGCAGCAAGAGCTTCGCGCACCGGCTGATCTGAACCCGACCGCCCAAAAGAAGATCATGTTTGAAATTGGCGGGTTGTAGTTTGTTGGCGGGTTTGAGCTAACCTGGCAACGTCGGGCTTCGATCAATCAGCGTGATCATCGTTCTGCTGATGAGACAATTAATTCCAAATTTCAATATTGAGTGTT
>JANOVW010000257.1:0-3267 GCA_031417575.1 Rhodoferax sp.
CGCCAACGGTGGCGCCACACCCGGCTGGGCGGTGATGGCGAAGTTTTTGCCGTACAAAATCATCGCGTCTTTGCTGGATGCCCAATCGGCCAGCTTTTTGGCGGCATCGAGTTTTTTGGTGCCTTTGTGGATGGCGAAGGCCTCCAGATCCCAACCCAGGCCTTCTTTGGGGAAGACCAAATCAATCGGCGCGCCCTTGGCCTTGTTGGCGTTGGCGCGGTATTCAAACGAGATGCCCACCACAAACTCGCCCGCCGCTGCCATGTTGCAGGGCTTGGAACCGCTGTGGGTGTATTGCGCGATGTTCTCGTGCAAGCCATCCATGTACTTCCAGCCACCGCCTTTGCCGTTGTCGTCACCAAACAGCGTGAGCCAGGCAATCACATCAAAATAACCCGTGCCGCTGCTGGCCGGGCTGGGCATAACCACCTGGCCTTTGTAGACGGCCTTGGTCAGGTCTTTCCAGGTCTCGGGTTTGGGGATATTTTTCTTGGCGGCTTCAACCGTGTTGAAACACACCGTGGCACCCCACACGTCCATGCCCCACCAGGCCGGCACTTTTTTCTTGTCGCGGTACTGGCTCATGATGGCGTCCAGGTTCAGCGGCGCATACGGCACCAGCATGCCTTGTTTGTCCATCAGGGCCAGTGACGAAGCCGCCACGCCCATCACCACGTCCGCTTGCGGGTTTGATTTTTCGGCCAGCAGTTTGGCCGTGATGACACCGGTGCTGTCTCGTACCCATTTGATTTCGATGTTGGGCTCCACCCGGTTGAAGGCCTCTTGGTAGGCCTTGATCTGGTCGGTCTCCAATGCGGTGTAAACCAGCAACTGGGTTTTTTGGGCAGACGCCAAACCCGTGACAGCCAACAGGCCAGCCAGGGCGGCGATTTTGAAATTTGAAAACAAGCGCATTCAGAACTCCTCAAAACAAGAAAGATGCAAAGGGACCCATGATGTGACGAAGCCATGACGGCTTGATGACAAGGCTATCTTACGCCCGCGCAAGGCCCAGGTGGTACCCACTCGCCCCCGATTTACCCGAATTCCAGCCCGTCGTGGCGGGTGGCACCGGCAGTGTGCGTTGCCCTGTCCTTCATTGGGAGACAATGGTCCCAGTTCAGTGCATTTTTCAGGATATTCCATGGTCGCTGCCTCACTTCAGTCCCACAAATCACTGCTGGTCAACGGCCGGTCTTACCGGCTACCCCGCCAACCCACGGTGGTGGTTTGCGTCGATGGTTGCGAGCCCGATTACCTGGCCCAGGCCGTCGCCACCGGCCACATGCCCTGGCTCAAAAAAGCCATGGCGCAGGGTACCGCCCTTACCGCAGACTGCGTGGTGCCGAGCTTCACCAATCCCAACAACCTTTCCATCGTGACGGGTGTGCCGACGAGCGTCCACGGCATTTGCGGCAATTATTTGTTTGACGTGGCCAGCGGCACCGAAGTGATGATGAATGACCCCAAGTGGCTGCGCGCGCCCACCCTGCTGGCGGCGCTGGCCGATGCAGGCCAACGGGTTGCTGTGGTTACCGCCAAAGACAAGCTGCGGGCCTTGTTGGGGCACGGCATGAAGGGCATTTGTTTTTCGGCTGAGAAGGCGGATCAGGTTTCGATGGCGGTCAACGGCATTGATGAGGTGCTGAAGCGGGTGGGTAAACCGCTGCCCAGTGTGTACAGCGCCGATTTGTCAGAATTCGTTTTTGCCGCGGGCGTGGCGCTGATGAAAACAGCCGATGCCAGCCAACGCCCCGACGTGATGTACCTCAGCACCACCGATTACGTGCAGCACAAACATGCCCCTGGCACACCTGGTGCCAATTCGTTTTACGCCATGATGGATTCATACCTGGGCCAGCTCGACGCGTTGGGCTGCGTGATCGCCCTCACCGCCGACCACGGCATGAACGCCAAGGTGGCGATGGACGGCACCCCCGACGTGATTTACCTGCAAGACTGGTTCGATGCCTGGCTGGGCAAGGCCTTGCCCGATGCAGGCGCCGCCCGGGTGATCTTGCCGATCACCGACCCGTATGTGGTGCACCACGGCGCGCTGGGTTCATTTGCCACGGTGTATTTGCCCGCTGGTGTGCAGGCTGAAGCGGTGTGCGCGAGGCTCGGCGCGGTAAAGGGCATGGAAGTGGTGCTGACCCGTGCGCAAGCGGCTGAAAAATTCGAACTGCCCGCCGACCGGATCGGCGACGTGGTGGCGGTGTCTGAGCGTTTCACGGTATTGGGCACATCACACTCGCGCCACGATTTAAGCGCCCTGGACGCGCCCTTGCGCTCGCATGGTGGCATCAGCGAGCAACGTGTGCCGCTGATTGTGAATCGCCCTTTGAACGGCTTGGACACAAACCGCAGGTTCCGCAATTTTGACGCATTTGAGCTGGTTTTGAATCATCTGTGAATAGTCTGTTGTATTGTTTTTATAAGTTTATTAGTTATAATTAGTTCCAATTTAATATAATTGTTATAGCTTGTTGTGCAATTAATAAATGAATATTATCCGTTTTTATTAAAACAATATATTGCAATTTAAATATTATCACCATGAAGCAATTCATCCTGGATCATCAGCTCAACGCCATGCGTCTGTGCGGACAAAAAATCGGGGCAGATCGCAGCCTTGATGTCCAGGGAAGCCGCACCATTGCGGTGTTCAACCCGTTCACGGGCGAACAAATTGGCAGCGTGCCCAAAGCCACGCTGGAAGAGGTCAAAACCACCTTCGCCCGCGCCCACGCCTACAAGCCCAACCTCAGCCGGTTTGAACGCGCCGCCATTCTGAACAAGGCGGCGGCCCTCATCGCCAGCCGCTTGAACGAGGTGGCAAACCTGATCACCACCGAATCGGGCCTGTGCCTAAAAGATTCCATCTACGAAGCCGGCCGCGTGAGCGACGTGTTGCTGTTTGGCGCGAATGAAGTGCTGAAAGATGACGGCCAGATTTTCAGCTGCGACCTTACCCACCACGGCAAAAAGCGCAAAGTGTTCACCAGCCGCTCGCCACTGCTGGGGGTTATCAGCGCCATCACGCCCTTCAACCACCCCATGAACCAGGTGGCGCACAAGGTGGTGCCAAGCATCGCCACCAACAACCGCATGGTATTGAAGCCCTCTGAAAAAGTGCCGTTCAGCGCGATTTATTTCGCCGATATCCTCTATGAAGCGGGCCTGCCACCGGAAATGCTGAGTGTGATCACCGGCGACCCGCGCGAGATTGCCGACGAACTCATCACCAACGAGCATGTGGACCTGGTA
>JANOVW010000258.1:0-2090 GCA_031417575.1 Rhodoferax sp.
AATCTGTGTCTCTGATGTGTTGTCAACCAGCGGGTGGTAGCCCGCCGGGTGAATCCTCTGCCCAAACAGCACCTGAAACCAGCTGGACTCACCAAACAGCTCATTTTTAACCGGGTAGATCCGTCCGTTGCTCCGGAACAGGTCAATTTTGTGTTGTAGCGATTCCGGCACTTCCATCGTGCTGCAATAACGCCAGAACTCGGTGTCGGTTCTTTGTGTTGCGCGGTAATGGAGAATAATGAAATCGCGGATCTGCTCGAATTCAGTCGTGCACTGCCGGTTGTACTCATCGATGTCGGCCTGATTGAAGCCCTGATTCGGAAAAAGCTCTGTCAGGCGCACGATCCCTTGCTGAATCAGGTGAATCGATGTTGATTCCAACGGTTCCATGAACCCGCTCGCCAATCCAATGGCAACGACATTCTTGTTCCAGAACTTCTTGCGTTTGCCCGTAACGAAGCGAATCAATCGAGGGTCAGCCAGAGCGGGTCCATCCAGACCACCCAGCAGGATGGAAGTTGCTTCGTCCTGGCCCATGAACCGGCTGCTGTAGACGTGGCCATTTCCGATGCGGCTTTGCAAGGGGATGCGCCATTGCCAGCCAGCGCCATGCGCGGTTGACCGTGTGTAGGGCAATAGGGGGCTGACCGATGCGCAGGGCACGGCCAATGCGCTGTCGCACGGCAGCCAGTGGCTCCAGTCGTCATAGCCCGTATGTAGGGTTTGCTCGATCAAAAGACCCCTGAATCCAGAGCAATCAATGAACAAGTCAGCCTCATGAACACTGCCATTCTCCATGGTCACCGAGGTTACGAAACCGCTTTCAGAATTCGTGGCGACGGACGTGATCTTTCCTTCCGTGCGACGGACACCTAGTTTTTCACAATACTCACGAAGGTACCGGGCATACAGCCCCGCGTCAAAATGAAAAGCGTGCCTGACTTGAGCCAACGGCGTGTTGACTTTGGACGGATCTGCCCGCGTGAACTTGTTGAATTGACAGGCCAGCAAGTTGACCGAGTAATCGTCCAGGCGGCTTACTTTGCCTTCCTGAAACATTTTGAGCCAGTAATGGGTGAAATCCACCAGACCTGTGTCGTGGCCCATGCCGCCGAACCCATGGATGTAAGCGTCACCTAAAGCGCCCCAATTTTTAAATTGAATTCCCAGCTTGAAAGTAGCCTGGGTTTTGCGCATAAACTCGTTTTCGTCAATGCCGATCAGGGCATTGAATTCGAGAATCGATGGAATGGTGGCCTCGCCGACGCCGACCGTCGAAATCTCGTCGGACTCGATCAACTGGATTTCGTATTGTTTGCCGAGCGAGTGAAGCAGCACCGAAGCAGACATCCAGCCTGCGGTACCACCCCCAACCACCAGGATTTTTTTTAAGGTATTGCTCCCCATGACGCCCTCCAGCTCCTTCAAATTTCGGTGAACCGCCTATGACACCAATCCAGGTAGTCAATTAGCGCTGATAAACACGAACGTAATCTACCTGCATTTGGTCAGATATAAAGCTGCCTGGAATCGCGCCGCCAAGGTCTCCGCCCATCGCGAGGTTGAGCAAGAGGTATTGCGGTTTGTCAAAAGGCCAGGTTGCAGCTTTTCCATCCTTTGGATTGACATACGTGTTGTACGTGATGCCGTCAACGGCAATCTGAATTTTGTCAGCATCCCAGGTCAGTTGGTAATTGTGGAAACTGGTGCATGAATCAGGAACTGCGATGGACCCACTCTTGCCAGAGCCACCAAAAAAAGCCGTCATGTGCAAGGTACCCAACACCGTGAATTTGTCACTGGCTGAAATGCCTTTTTGCTCCATGATGTCAATTTCACCAATGGCGGGCCATACCGCCGGGCTGTCACCCAATGTCCATATGGCGGGCCAGGTGCCCGTACTGCACGAGAGTTTGGCCCTTACCTCAACAAACCCGTAGGTAAAACTAAACTTTCCTTGGGTAATCAAGCGCGCCGAGGTGTAATTTTGACCACCGAAATCGGGCGCACTGGAAAGCCGCTCCTTGATGGCAACAATCGACAACGCGCCCTTTGAAACACTGCTGTTTTGCAACCGGGCTTTGGCGTAA
>JANOVW010000259.1:0-4215 GCA_031417575.1 Rhodoferax sp.
GGCAGCAAGGCGCCCACACCTTTTACCGCGTCAGCGGGCCACTGGTACCTGGTTTTTTGATCAACCAGTTTGTCTATTTCGAATCACCTGGTGAACCTTCGTTGTACGCGCGTGTGACTGAGATCCGCGGTAAAACGGCGGTTTTAAAAACGCTGAAGGATTACAACCACCTGAAAAACGCCGTCTGGGGCGTAACCACCCGCAATCGTGAACAAAACTTTGCGATGAACTTGCTGATGGATCCAGAGGTCGATTTCGTGACCCTTACCGGCACAGCAGGCTCCGGCAAAACACTGATGGCGTTGGCCGCCGGTTTGACTCAAGTGCTGGACGACCGCCGCTATACCGAAATCATTGTCACCCGCGCTACCGTAAGTGTGGGCGAAGACATTGGTTTTTTGCCGGGCACCGAAGAAGAAAAAATGGGCCCGTGGATGGGCGCGCTGGACGACAACCTGGAGGTATTGAGTAAAACCGAAACCACCGCTGGCGAATGGGGCCGCGCCGCTACCAGCGAGCTCATCCGCAGCCGTATCAAAATCAAAAGCATGAACTTCATGCGCGGCCGTACCTTTTTGACTAAGTATGTCGTGATTGATGAAGCCCAGAATCTGACCCCCAAACAAATGAAGACCCTGATCACCCGTGCTGGGCCTGGCACCAAAATTGTTTGTATGGGCAACCTGGCGCAAATTGATACACCCTACCTGACAGAAGGTTCTTCAGGTCTGACGTTTGCGGTAGACAAATTCAAAGGTTGGCCGCATGGCGGGCACATCACGTTGGCTCGCGGCGAGCGCTCACGCTTGGCTGATTTTGCATCTGAGGTGCTCTAAGTCACCTGCTGCCTTAAAGCCGTCACTTCGATTTCGATTTTCATACGCGGGTCTGACAAGCCTGCGCTGATCATCATCGCTGCCGGCCGGATGTTGCCGAAATACTGGCGCAACATCGGCCAGCATTGTTCAAAGTCACTACCTTCAGGCAAAACGTAGGTCACCCGCACAACATCCCGCATACCAGCGCCTGCTTTGCGCAGCGCCTCGTCTATATTTTCAAGGCATTGCCGAGTCTGCTCCACCAGACTATCCGATATGCTCATGGTTGCGTAATCAAAACCCGTGGTGCCCGACACAAACACCCAATCACCCACCGCGACGGCGCGTGAATAACCGATTTGCGCTTCAAAGGTCGAACCAGAACTGATCAGTTGTCGCTTCATGACGGTCTTTCGACAAACAAAAAGGCTGAACTTACTGGACTGAAAATGAGTTCGCCCCTATGCAGGCGGCCTCAATAATCGCCGCTGGAACCCGTTGCCAAGCTTTCAAATTTGGTGATGGGTTTGATAAAGGCCAGTTTAACGGTTCCGGTCGGGCCATTTCGCTGCTTGGCGATGATCACCTCTGCCACACCCGGCTCTTTGCAAGCCTCTTTGGTGTAGTACTCGTCTCGGTAAATGAACATGATGATGTCGGCATCTTGCTCAATGGCACCCGATTCACGAAGGTCACTCATCATGGGCCGTTTGTCGGTACGCGTCTCAACGCTGCGGTTGAGCTGCGAGAGTGCAATGACTGGGCACTTGAGTTCTTTGGCCAGCATTTTGAGCCCACGCGAAATTTCGCCAATCTCGGTCGCACGGTTTTCTTCATTGGAGCCACCACTACCGCTCATCAACTGCAAATAATCCACAACGATCAGGCCCAGCTTGCCGCATTGTCGCGCCAAGCGCCTTGCACTTGCCCGCAACTCTGTTGACGTGAGCCCGGCGCTTTCATCGATGTGCAAAGAGATGTTGCGCAACTTTTCAATCGCTTCGGTCAGGCGCGGCCACTCGTCGTCGGTCAGCTTGCCCGTGCGCAAATTGCTCTGGTTGATGCGACCAATGGAGCCAACGATACGTACGGCCAATTGCGCTGCACCCATTTCCATGGAAAACACTGCGACGGGCAACCCTTCATTCAACGCAACATGCTCGGCAATATTGATCGCCAGAGCGGTTTTACCCATGGACGGCCTAGCGGCCAGTACGATCAGATCGCCGGCCTGAAAACCTGCGGTCATGCGGTCAAGGTCATAAAACCCGGTGGGGACACCCGTCACGTCATTCGGGTTGTCGGCCATTTCCTGCACGCGGTCGAGTAACGCAACTACCAGGGTGTCCATGCCCTGAAAGCCTTGCTTCATGCGCGAACCTTGCTCGCCAATATTGAAGATTTTTTGTTCCGCCTCGTCAACAATTTCAGCCACCGGCCGGCCCATGGGATTAAAGGCGTTAGTGGCGATTTCGTCGCTCGCCCCGACCAGCTTGCGCAAGATGGAGCGCTCACGCACGATTTCCGCATATCGACGGATGTTTCCCGCGCTGGGAACATATTGAGCCAAAGAGTTCAAATAACTGAGACCACCGGTTTCTTCACCTTTGCCCTGGTTTTGCAGATGCTCATAAACGGTGATGACATCGGCAGGTTTGCTGGCGTTGACGAGCGCCGCAATTGCGCCAAAAATCAAGCGGTGTTCAAAGCGGTAAAAATCGCCGTCGACCAGCAGATCACCGACGCGGTCCCACGCGGCGTTGTCTAACAAAATACCACCCAACACGCTGGATTCAGCCTCGATTGAGTGAGGTGGAATTCGCAGCTGCGCGACTTGCCGGTCTGGCGGGAACAAATCAGGAACGGAAGAAAGAACAGCAGACATGGCGTGCAATGGTGAACTGAAAATTGGCTTACCTCGCTATGCTAATGCGGGTGGCCTGAAATCTGGCGGATAAACCTGTGGATATCCGGTGAACTTCTCTGTATGACGAAAAGCTTATGCCCAAAAAGTGCGCCACCATGAAAAAAGGACCACCGGGCGAACCCGGTGGCCCTTTTGGAACAACGCCTGATTACGCAGTTTCGCCGTAAACGGAGACGGTGATGTCAACAACCACATCGGTGTGCAAGGCCACCGAAACCGTGCTGTCACCGACCACTTTGATCGGACCATTGGGCATGCGGATTTGCGATTTGACGACTTTGTAGCCACCTTTGATCAGCTCTTCAGCAATGTCGTAGTTGGTCACAGAACCAAACAAACGGCCGTCGACACCCGCTTTTTGGGTCAGCTTGATGGTGGTACCACCGAGCTTTTCGCCCAGGGCTTGTTGCGCGGCCAACGCGGCGGCAGCGGCTTTTTCAAGCTCAGCGCGCTTGGCCTCAAATTCGACCTTGGCCGATGCTGTAGCACGGCGAGCGCGGCCCTGGGGAATCAGGAAATTGCGGGCATAGCCATCTTTGACTTTTACGATTTCACCCAGATTGCCAAGGTTGACGACTTTGTCGAGCAGAATGATTTGCATGTGTTTTTACTCCTGTGTAGGCGCTAAGTAGGCGATC
This sequence comes from Rhodoferax sp., assembly GCA_031417575.1. GTDB lineage: Bacteria > Pseudomonadota > Gammaproteobacteria > Burkholderiales > Burkholderiaceae_C > JANYCG01. The sequence goes on from JANOVW010000259.1 coordinate 3,384, forward strand.
AGGCGCGGTGCTGATCGCTATACGGCAACATCGACAAAAAGCGCGCGCGCTTGATGGCCGTGTTGAGTTGGCGCTGGAAAATCGCGCGGGTGCCAGTCAGGCGCGCGGGAATGATCTTGCCATTTTCGGCAATGAAATCACGCAAGGTGTCGATATCCTTGTAGTCGATCTCTTCGACGCCAGTAACGGTGAAACGGCAAAAACGCTTGCGTTTGAAGAGCAGGTTTTGCGCGGGACGCTTGGGGCGTTTGTCTTTGTTAAATTTCTTGAATGCGGGCATGAGAGCCTCCTAAAAATCAATCTTGTGAAAAATCCTGAATATGAAACACAACACCTTTTCCGTTGCGTGGACTGGCCAAAAAACCCTGAAAGCGCCATTGGCTGCCTAAAACCTGTTGAACCAGTCTTTCAGCAACGGAAGCAAACGCCACGGATTTCATCACCAACTTCACCTGCCTTGTTTGCCCTGCTTCCAAAACTTCGGACTCATGTTCGAGTTTCACATTCAAGGCGGGGATGCCAGCCGGGGTGTACCGCAGGGCTTCAAGCTCCGCAATTCCAGCACTCAGCACAAACAGGTTGTTGGTCTGGCTCACTCCTTACGCAATGTCAGGTATCTGGGCGGCCGTATCAACGGTCGCGGTCACCCCGGTCACCCCGGTCACCCCGGTCGAACCGCAGCCACAGCGCAACGCGGCAGCGCGCTGATCGTCGTGCTGCTGCTGCTGCTGGTGACGATGCTGATGGCCGTGACCTCGCTGCGCACCGCCAACGTCGAAGAGCGCATGGCCGGCAACCAGCGTGACCGCCAGATCGCCTTCCAGGCCGCCGA
>JANOVW010000260.1:0-3141 GCA_031417575.1 Rhodoferax sp.
ACCTGGCTTTTGGGGTCGGGCACCTTGCCCACCAGAATATCGCGGCAACTGTCGATGCGGCGCTTGGTATCAGCGTCGAGCATGGGGGGTGAATTTCATGACATGAATTGGTTGAGCGAGACGTAGTCTTTCACGTACTCGGGGATACGGGCGCGCCACGCGAGTGGCACGGCCTTGTAATCGTTGATGCCAAACGCCGGGTAGACGTTGAGGTCAACAAACCGCTTGGTTTCAACGATGTCGCGCAGGCGGTGGTCAGTGGCGTAGGCTTTGAAATAGTACTTCATGGCCTGCACGGCGCTGGCGGTTGAATCGGCACTGAAACCGGTGGCGTTTTGCTGATCCAACAAAAACTTGCCAAACTCTTCTTCCAGCAGGTCATCTTTGCTTTTGAAGCCCGTGATAAAGCCAAAGGCTTTTTCCAGAATTTCGCGCAGGCCCAGGCGGCGGTCTACCCCGGCGGCGCGGCGCAGTTTGTCGAGGTTGAAGTATTCGTTGGGTTTGTCAAACAGCTCGGTGCTGACATATTGAATGGCCTGGTCCCACTGGTCGTTTGCCACCTGGCTGGCCACGACCGGATCTGCCTTGACTTTGTCTTCAAACTTCTCAAAGAACATGCGGTCTACCTTCATGCCCTGGAAGCCGATTTGCTGCTCGGCGTGGTGCGCGATGTTGTCGGCGCCGGTATGCAGGTAAGCGCCCGTTGGCGGGGGTGGCGTGCCGTCGCCTCCCGTGCCGGTGCCCGCGCCCTCACCTGCACCGCCGCCCTCTGCTTCACCCACTACCTGGCCCGCGCCTGGGCGTGGCAGCTTCAAGACCTGGTCGTAATCGAAAGTTTCTTCAAAATATTCACACGAGGCAAAGAAGTCGAATAGTTTGTAGGCGGTTTTTTGGGCGTTTTTCACTTCCCGCTTCAGGGTTTCGTCGTGCAACTGCTCGGTGAAGTCGTGTTTGCGGGTGCCACGGCCTTTGATCTGCACAAAATCAGACGGTGAAAACACTGGCCGCATCAAGGCAAGACTCAGCAAATCCGGGCAGTCGTAACCGGTGGTCATCATGCCGACCGTTACGCACACGCGGGCTTTGCTGGTTTTGTAGGCAGCCAGCCCGTTCGCAGAGCCGAGCAAGTTGTTATTGGTGAAATTGATGGTGAACTGCTGTGCGTCGGGTATCAGCGAGGTAACCTGCACCGCAAAATCGGACTTGTAGAGGCCAGGGAATTGCTTGTGGGCCAGATCATTCAAGATTTGAACCAGCTTGGCCGCATGGTTCTGGCTGACACCAAAGACGATGGTTTTGCCAAACTCGTTGCTGATCGGATCCCGCAAGCCATGGGCGAGCAAGGTTTCGCAAAACAGGCGGTTGGTTGCTTCAGAGAAAAATTTCTTTTCAAAACTGCGTTGTTTGAAGCGTTGTGTGCCGGTTTGCTGAACGTCTTTGTCCGGCTCGGTTGAGTCAGCGATGATGACACCGGCAAAACCTTCGTCAGACAGCAACTGCGTGGTGATGTCGGTGCGGGCATCCACCACCAGTGGGTTGATGAGAAAACCGTCTTTCACTCCGTCCAGCAACGAGTAACGATAGGTGGGCTCGCCGGTTTCGCAGCCGAAGGTGCGGTAGGTGTCTAACAAAAGGCGGCGCTCTTGCTCGCGCGGGTCTTTGGTGGTGGGTTTGGTCGAATCAAACTTCTTGAGGTAATCCTTGGGGGTGGCGGTGAGGCCCAGCTTGTAACCCACAAAATATTCAAAAACGGCGCGTGCATTGCCACCGATTGAGCGATGAGCCTCGTCAGAGATCACCAAATCAAAATCGGTGGGCGAAAACAGACTTTGGTATTTGTTGTTGTGCAACAAAGATTGCACCGTGGTGACCACAATTTCAGCTTTGCGCCAATCGTCTCGGTTTTCTTTGTAGATGCTTGATTTGTAATCGTTTTTAAGCAGTGCTTTGAAGGATTTGTCGGCTTGGTCTTCCAGCTCCAGCCGATCCACCAGAAACAACACACGGCGGGCGTTGCCGGTGCGCAGAAACAGCTTGATAACGGCAGCGGCAGTCAGAGTTTTGCCTGTGCCGGTGGCCATTTCAAACAGGAAACGGGTTTTGCCTGCTTTCACGGCAACTTGAATGGCTTGTGCAGCGCGTTGTTGGTAAACACGCAGAAAACGCAAGCGGTTTTTCTGGATAAACGCCGCTTTTTCATCTGCGTTTAACCAACCCGCCTCGCGGTCGTACGCAGGCATTTGTACCCGCGCGATGTAGTCCAACGGCACAAATTCAGCCACCAGGCGGGCTGGGTCGGGCTGGAATTGCCTGTACCCTTTGATGGAGTCTGGCGCGGGGAACCGGGTGATGACCTGCGGGTTGCCATGGTCAATATCCCACAGGTAATGCAGATTACCGTTGGACAAGATCACAAAACGGCAGTTTTGCGAACGGGCATATTTGCGGGCCTGCTCTTTGGCGGCCAGCGGGTTGATGCGCTCGGCCTTGGCTTCCAGCACCACTAGTGGAAAACCCTTGTCGTCAAGCAGCAGGAAGTCGATAAAACCCTTGCTGCTGGTTTCGAAGTCATTGCCCAGCGCATCTACCTGTGATTGGGTCAATTTGACGTTTGGCTCAAGCGCAATGGTGGCCCGGCCGCGTTCGTCGTCAAAAAAGCGCCAACCGGCGGATTCAAGCAACCGGTTGATCTTTATGCGGGCCTGGGCTTCCTTTGACATTGCGGCCATTCTATGTGGCACCCTGCCCGGTCAAAGGCCCACCTTCCAAACCCTTTCAAGGTTCAAACGTTATGCCCCGAACCAGTTCGCCCCCGCCGATCGTGCCTAAAAAGGTGGCCGTACCTGTCTCCAGGTTGATCAAGTAAAACCGGGAGCCGCCGCGGCTTTGGGTGAAGGCGGCAAAACCGGCGCCAGTGCTGTCGGCAATGTCGAACGACACCCGCTCGGCAGGGCCCGCGCCGAGTTTGCCGACTGTAAACAGCTTGCCGGTGTTAGGTGACACCGCGGGCACCACGCCTTCGCGTGAACCCTGCACCAGCAGCATGTCGAGCCTGCCATCTATGGCAAAGTTGGTGGTGATATTGTCGTTGGTCTTGTTGTAGGTGTAGGCGGCAGCAGCCAGGCGCGGGGCCTGGCCCTG
>JANOVW010000261.1:0-2204 GCA_031417575.1 Rhodoferax sp.
TGCGCAGGCAGTGGTCGGTGACTGACAGCAGGCAGTTGGCGTCCGGCGGCAGGTAGATGCGCACCACATCTGATTTCTTGTTGGCCACATGGTCGATGAAGCCCGGGTCCTGGTGCGAAAAACCGTTGTGGTCTTGCCGCCAGACGTGTGAGGTGAGCAGGTAGTTCAGAGAAGCAATGGGCTTGCGCCAGGGAATCTGCTTGCTGACCTTGAGCCATTTGGCGTGCTGGTTGAGCATCGAATCAATGATGTGGATGAATGCCTCGTAACACGAGAACAGGCCGTGCCGCCCGGTCAGCAGGTAACCTTCCAGCCAGCCTTCGCACAGATGCTCGCTCAGCACTTCCATCACGCGGCCCTGGGTGTCGAGGTTGACATCCACGGCCTCGACATCAGCCATCCAGGCCTTGCCGCTGACTTCAAAAACGTCATCCAGACGGTTCGATGCGGTTTCGTCCGGGCCGAAGATGCGGAAATTGCTTTTGGCCAGGTTGAGCTTCATCACGTCGCGCAAAAAGCTGCCCATCACCCGTGTTGCCTCGGCGTTGACGCTGCCGGGCAGGGGCACCGCCACCGCGTAGGCACGGAAATCGGGCATGGACAATGCCTGCAACAAGCCGCCGCCGTTGGCATGCGGGTTGCAGCCCATGCGTTGATGGCCGGTCGGAGCGAGTTCTGCAAACGCTTCACGGAACTTCCCGTGTTCGTCGAACAATTCCTGCGGTCTGTAGCTCTTGAGCCAATCTTCGAGTTGCTGCAAATGGCCTGGCGTTTTGAATTCTGCAATCGGCACTTGGTGGGCGCGCCAGGTGCCCTCCACCGGCTTGCCATCGACAAACTGGGGCCCGGTCCAGCCTTTGGGCGTGCGCAAGACAATCATCGGCCATCGGGGCCGTTTGAGGGTTGCGCCTGCAACGCCCGCCCGTGCTTCTTTCTGGATCTGTTGAATCTGCGCCAAAACAGTGTCCAGCGTTTGCGCCAGGTCTTGGTGAACCTGCATCGGGTCGTCACCCTCCACAAAAAAAGGCTCGTGGCCGTAACCATGTATGAGGTCAACCAGTTCGTCACGGCTGATGCGCGCCAGCACGGTCGGGTTGGCGATCTTGAACCCGTTCAGGTGGAGAATCGGCAGCACCACGCCATCGCGGGCGGGGTTCAAAAATTTGTTGGAATGCCAACTTGCTGCCAACGGGCCGGTCTCGGCCTCGCCGTCGCCAATGACGCAGGCGACGATCAAATCCGGGTTGTCAAACGCAGCGCCATAGGCATGCACCAGTGAGTAACCCAATTCACCGCCTTCGTGGATCGAACCTGGCACTTCGGGTGAAACATGGCTGGGAATGCCATTGGGCCAGGAAAACTGACGGAACAGGCGATGCAAACCGTTGCGGTTGCGCTCGATGGCCGGGTAGTGCTCGGTGTAAGAGCCTTCCAGATAACTGTGTGCCACGATGCCAGGGCCGCCATGGCCCGGGCCGATGACATACATCATGTTCAGGCTGTGCTGCTTGATGAGCCGGTTCAGGTGAACATACAGCAAGTTCAAGCCGGGTGTTGTGCCCCAATGGCCCAGCAAACGGGGCTTGACGTGTTCAAGCGTCAGCGGCACCTCCAACAATGGGTTGTCTTGCAGGTAGATTTGGCCGACAGACAGGTAGTTGGCGGCCCGCCAATAAGCATCCATTTTCTCCAGAAAATCGACTGTCAGGGGATCAGGCATTGACTTCTCCGTATGGGTTTGCAGACTGACCGTTAATTGGGCCGAAGAGCAGGCCCGCAAGCAATGTTGTAATCAATTTGAAGGATTCGGGTCTGTGCGCCAGCGCACGCATCAGGTACCGGAGGGCGCAAGTCAATAAGTGACGTAAGCGTTTGCCAATGGTTATGCAGGCCTGTTTTGGCTCGGACGTTGGTCGGCGGCGGTCAGCCTGCTGGCCCGTTTGTGCACACGGGACTGCTGACACGTTGCGCAATGCCGACCTCCAAAGCCGAAACATCTCTGGACGGGTTTTGGCCTGAATTGGGGATGCCTGATTGTTCGGCTGGTGTCTTCACCCGGACACAAACCGCATCCCGTCAACCGTCTGTCATTTCATCAAAGACGGCAACCACAGGCTCAACTGCGGAAATGCAATCAGTAGCCCAAGCGTGACGATCATCACCGCCACAAAGGGCCAACAGCCTTTGAAGATGTTGCCCAAGCC
>JANOVW010000262.1:0-9408 GCA_031417575.1 Rhodoferax sp.
GGCGCTTCGGTGGCGCAGGCTTTCAATTCACTCTATTGGCTGGAGATGGCGTGCAAGGCGCAGGTCGACGCCATGGCCGCCAACACGCCTTTGCGCACGCCGCCACCGGACGTGCTGGAGAAAACCAACCACCTCTACAAGCCGCATGTGCGCAGGCCGCACGGCGAAATGGAATGGCCGGCCATGCTGCGTTTGCTGGATAAAAAAGATCCTGGGTATAAAACCTGAATGGGCCTCTCAGCGCTGGCTTTCATGAATCCGGTGGCACAAGCCACCTTGCCTTAGCCCGTCAACCATCTGCGCTGCGCCGCGAGTTGCTTTACAGCAGAGAAACCCGTGGCATTGCCAAGGGCCCGGCGGGCTGTGGGCCAGAGCTTGAGCAGCAACTCGGCAGTGGCCAGGGTATCAGCGGCGGCCTGATGGCGCACGGCACAGGTGATGTCCAATTCGGTCATCCACTCATCCAGCGAACGCGCCTGCGACCGGGGGTGCAACACAGCGGCCAGCGGTTCCAGGTCCAACCAGGGGTTGCCGGGGCGGCGCGCCAAAGCGGTGTCAAAGGTCCGCAAGATCATCGCCTGGTCAAACGCGGCATGAAAAGCGATGAGGGGCGAGCTGCCAATGTAGCGCTCAAATGCCTGCATTGCGGCGGCGGGCTCCACACCTTGGCGCTGGGCACCCACACCGATGCCGTGCAGCAAGATATTGCTTTTGTCCACCCATTGCCCTTCATGGCGCAGCACCACTTCAAAACTGTCTCCCAGCGCAATGCGCGGGGTTTGACCTTGAACATGTATGGCAATTGCGGCAATTGCCAGCAAGCGGTCTGACTTGACATTCAGCCCGCTGGTTTCAACGTCCAGCACCACCCAGCGGGTGTCATCCACAACCTGGGCAGCGGGCCGGTACAACAAACCGCGCAGGTGACTGGCCAGCGTTTGCAGCCGTTTCATCGTTGGTAGTCGAGTTCCACTTTTTGCTGCAGGCTGCGCGCCACGCGAAGGCATTCTTTGAGGATGCGGCGGTCAATGTCGTTCAGCTTGGCCGGCTCAATCAGGTTAAGTTGTTGCTGCGCGGCACCAGTGGGCAAAAGCTGAACCTGAAGACGCAACATTTGCAAGTATTCGAAACTGGCTATCCATGCCTGACTTTCGTGCGGCTCGACCTGCAGTAAAGGCCCCAGGGCTTCAAAGCGCTCGCGGGTACCCGTTGCGGCTACGCCATGGGCCAACGCGTAAAGGCGGGCCATGTCTACAAACATGGCTGTGCCCTGGTGTTTGAGGTCGAACCATTGGCGGCCCTCAATCACCTGGGTTTCCAGTGCGCCCAGCCAGTTCAGGGGCACCCGGTTGCGCAAGGAGTTGTCGGCCATTTGCTTGATGAAACGCGGCACTGCAGCGGCCTTGGCGACGATGAGCGCACGCAGCGGTTCGGTCAAGCTGGCTTGACCCACCAGCGCACGCATGTCGAAGTAGATGCTGGCCTTGAGCAGGTCTTCGGGCGCGCCGTGCTCTATCCATTCGTCAAAGCGCTGGCGCCACTCATTGACAGTCAGGCAGCATTGCGGGTTGCTGGCCATCACGTTGCCTTTGCACAACGGGTAGCCGCATTGGTCCAACGCCTGGTTGACCGCTCGCGCAAACGCCAGCCAGTTGGCCCGCTCTTGCTCCAGATCAGCTGGCATGGCGTTGCTGACAAACACCAGTCCGTTGTCCTGATCGGTGGCGATGGTTTGTTCGCTGCGCCCTTCCGAACCAAAGGCCACCCAACAGGCATTCTGCAGGTTGAGCCCCTGCTGGCGGGCCACCCATTGCACCAGTTGCTCCGTCAGCACATCGTTCAGGTGGCTGATGAGCTGGGTGAGTTGCCGCGCCGCGACTCCTTGACCCATGAGGTTGCGGGCCATGCGTCGGATACCTTGCGCCGCCTGGGCGAACGCTTCAACGGTTCGCGCTGACCGAATGGCCCCCCCCACGTGTTTTAGTGAGAGCTGTTGCATGGCAAACAGGTCATGTTCCGACACCAGCCCAACCACCAGGCCGTCTTCGGTAACGGGCACATGGCGGATACCGTGGCGGGACATCAGCAAGGCTGCATCTTGCGCCGTGTGCAGGGTGTTGAGCGTGCGTACGGGGGCAGACATCACCTCAGCTATGGGGGTAGACAACGGTAGTTGTGCCAGCGTTACCCGGCCCAGCACGTCGTGGCGCGTCAGGATGCCGAGCGCCCTGCCGACGGCGTCTGTGACCAGCACCGACCCCACGCGGCGCTCCTGCATCAGCGCCAGTGCTTGTGCCAGTGGCGTTTGATCCGGCACCGCCACCGGGGTTTTGCGGGCCAGTACGCCCAGTGGGATTTCAAGCGACTGCTCGCCCAGGGCTTGCGACGCATACGTGGCCTGCATGGCCTGACGCGATAACTCCAGCTGTCTAAAAATGCGCCTCTCCAAAAAGTCGGCAAAGACCGGGCACTGGGCTGACAACGCGGTTACGTCAGCCACTGGCACTAGCAAACAAAACACGTCTCGCTGGGCCTGGTAAGTGGCGACCACCGGGCGCAACGCCAACACTGCGCCCACCGGGAACAGGTCGCCTGCATCGTATTCATAACCGCTCGGGTTATCGACGCCACCCCGGCGCCCAGTGACATGGCCCTGACGCAGGTAAATCAGGTGCCGGGGAGCACCCTCTCCAGGTGCCAGCACGGTTTCACCCGGCGCGTAATAAACCTGCTGGCTGGCAGCGATGAACTGCTCAACCTGCGCATCGGGCATTTGGGCAAACGGGGCATGTCGCATGAGCTCTGTGCGCAGGTTGGTCATCAGGCTGGCCGAAGGCTGACTGACAGCCGTAGCGGCATTAATGGCGGGAGCTGTGGTGTTGGCCATGCAGGTTGATCCGGCGAAGTGATGGCACGATGGGATGGCAGACTAGCCGCAAATTGTGTCAGAGCAAGCGGTTGGCTCCTAGCAAAACCTGCAAATGGCTTGACAAACATCAAGCGCCGGGCCCACTTGCTCGGTTTGCACGGATTGCCTGGGGTGGTGAAGGTGGTTTGGCCTGGCAAGTTCGCCGCAGCGCGTGAGATGCGTTTGATGGCCAAGGCGGAACTGGCGCCCTCTATTGATTAAAATTAATATAATTAATTCAGATTTTTAAAATATATTATTCTTAATATATACGTTTTTATAACTAATTTAATAGCTAATAGTACTTTTACTTTAATAATAATTTAACTATTTATATTTTAATAGATTAAGCAACTATTTATTTACAATTTATTCAACACAATCAAACACCGCAATGCTCTCAACGTGCGCCGTGTGCGGGAACATGTTGACCACACCCGCAAACGTGCAGCGGTAACCGCCCAGGTGCACCAACACACCGGCATCGCGGGCCAACGTGGCCGGGTTGCAGCTCACGTACACAATGCGCTGCGGGCGCTTCCAGGCCAGGGCTGAATGGTTGGCCGCCTGTGCGGCGGCTACGGCTACCGCACCGGTGGGTGCGGGTTTGTCGGCATCTGCCGCTGCCGGAACGGGCGTGGTATCGGGGCTCAGCGACACCGCACCGCCGGGGTTCACCTGGCGCTGGTGCACATCGGCCAAAGCCTTAACCAAGGCAAACGCGCCTTCGCGGGGCGGGTCTATCAACCAGCGGTCGGCAAAACCGTCTTGCACCAGCATGTCGGGGGTCATGTCAAACAGGTTGCGGGCTACAAAATCGGTTTCGGCCCAGTTATTTATACCTGTTTGACCCCCTGTTTGGCCACCGCTTTGGGCTCCCATTCGGCGCGCCCGGTTGTCTTGCAGGTTTTGCCGGGCACGGGCCACCAACGTGTCTGCGCCTTCTACACCCAGCACCTCACGCGCCTGCGTGGCCAACGGCAGCGTGAAGTTGCCCAGGCCGCAAAACCAGTCAATCACCCGCTCGTGCGGCTGCACCGCCAGCAGTTGCAGCGCCTTGGCCACCAACACGCGGTTGATGGAGGGGTTAACTTGGGTGAAATCTGTTGGTTTGAAAGGCATCTCGATGCCAAATTCTGGCAGCGCGTAACTGAGTTGTTCGGCCCCTTCATCCAGCAGCGCCACGGTTTCGGGGCCTTTGGGTTGCACCCACCATTGCACACCGGCATGGCTGGCCGCAAAGGCACGCAGGCGGTCTTTATCAGCGTGGCTGAGCGGCTCCAAATGGCGCAGAACCAGCGCAGTTACCGTGTCGCCACAGGCCAGCTCGATCTGCGGGATGGTCATGTTGGCATCCATCGCCGCTACCAGGCCACGCAAGGGCATCAGCATGGCGTTGACGTGCGGTGGCAACACGTGGCATTCCTGCATATCGGCCACGTACCGGCTCTTACGCTCGTGAAAACCAATCAGCACCGTGCCTTTTTTGAGCACATTTCGCACCGAGAGGCGAGCCCGGTAACGGTAACCCCAGGCCGGGCCTTCAATCGGGCGCAGCAGGTTGCCGGGTTTGACTTTGGCCAGGTGCCACAGGTTGTCCTCCAGCACGCGCTGTTTCACGGCAACCTGCGCACCCACGTGCAAATGCTGCATTTTGCAGCCGCCACAGGCACCCACATGCAGCCCAAAGTGCGGACACTGCGGCGTGACCCGCTGCGACGATTCGCGGTGAATTTTGGTCACCACACCCTGTTCCCAATTGTTCTTTTTGCGGTGCACATTGCATTCCACCCGCTCGAACGGCAAGGCACCTTCAATAAATACCACTTTGCCGTCTGCCCGGTGGGCGATGCCCTGTGCATCAATGTCGAGCGATTCGACCCGCAGGATTTCAGGCGGTGGGTAGACTTTGGCTACTGGCTCAGTTGGGTTGGCTGCACCGGTTTGGCCGGCTTGAGCAGGTTTGGCGAATTTGGCGGGTTTAGCAGCGACCGCCGCAGGTGATGGGGGATAAATAACAGGCATCCCCCGATTGTCTCAGGTGCTACCGCGCGGCAATCCGCATCAAGCGTTCAACGCGCCCGAGCGCCGGGTTAAACGCTCGATTTAGAGCGGCGGCAAGTTAACGCGGCGGCAGGTATTTGGCTGGGTCTACCGGTTTGCCTTGCCGGCGCACTTCGAAATGCAGCTTGACGCGGTCCGCATCGCTGCTGCCCATTTCGGCAATTTTTTGGCCCTTGCGCACGTTTTGGTCTTCTTTCACCAGCAAGCTCTGGTTGTGGGCGTAGGCCGTTAAATAGGTGTTGTTGTGTTTCAGGATGATCAGGTTGCCGTAACCGCGCAAACCGGCACCCACGTAGACCACGCGGCCATCAGCAGCGGCCACCACGGGGGTACCGGCAGCACCGCCAATATCGAGGCCCTTGTTTTTGACTTCATCAAAACCAGCCAGAACGCTGCCTGCCGCGGGCCATATCCAGGCGATTTCTTCGTCGGCATTGGCTGCTGGCGGGGCGGTAGCTGGACCCGCGGCACCAGCCGATGCACCCGTACCTGCACCTGAAGCTGCACCCGTTGCCGCAGGGCGCGAAGCCGCAGAACCGGCTGGCGCAACCGGCGCAGCCACCACACTGCCTGAGCCTACGGGCCGTGTCACCACCGCTGCTTGGGTACCACCAGGCCCAGCTGCAGGCGCAACCGCTTGGGCCCCCACCGGTGGTACCACCCGCAGCACTTGTCCCACTTCAATCTGGTTGGGATTTTCCATGGCGTTCCAGCGCACGATATCGCGCCAGTTTTGGCCGTTATCCAGGCCTATGCGGATCAGGGTGTCGCCCGGTTTAACGGTGTAATACCCTGGCTTGCCGGCATTCTCGGAACCCGGCAAAACCTTGCCTGGCGCTGCGCCGGCACCCTCCGGGCTGGCCGGCCCACCCACGGGTGTTGGCGTGGCCACTGAAACCGGGGCACCCGCACCGGGCGAAGCGCCGCGGTCTTCTACCGGCGCACGATTGACAGAAGACGATCCACACGCGGCCAACAACATTGTGGCCACCAGCAAGGCCAACAGCGCCAAGGCGCCCGGCCGCCTGGGCAAACCTGTAGTTTGCCTGCAAGCCCGGCTTTCCATCAAATTTGACATGGTTTTTCCCTGTGAGTTTTCGGTGTTTTGACGATGTTTTCAAACGCCAAGCTCAGGCAATTTCAGGCGATCTCAGGCGATTCCAGATTTTAATGGGACAAACAAAACTGGCTCCAGTATCTTCTGGGTAAAACCCTGTGCGGTTCGATCCACCACCATCAAAGCCTGTTGCCCGGCTTTCGTCCCGCCCCTATCACCTGGTTGCGTTACGGGTGCCACCAGCCGCCCGCCTACGGCCAACTGGTCTAGCCAGGCCTGGGGCAAAGCATCACCCCCTGCGGCGGAAATGATGGCCGCATACGGCGCGCCTTTGGCATAACCCCCCATGCCATCGCCCAGCAACAAATGCACATTGGCCAAACGCATAAAACGCAGGTTTTCACGCGCCTTGTCATGTAGGCCACGCAGTCGTTCGACCGAATAGACTTCACTGGCGAGGTGGCTTAACAAGGCCGCCTGGTAACCACACCCGGTGCCAATCTCAAGCACCCGGCCCAGCCGGGCCTGCGGGCCTTGGCCCGCCACGGCTTGCAGCAGCAATTCAAGCATACGCCCCACCACACCAGGCTTGGAAATGGTTTGACCCAGACCTATTGGCAAACTGGTGTCTTCGTAGGCCTGGTTAGCCAAAGCGCTTTCTATGAACCGGTGCCGCTCAACCTGCCGCAGCGCCGCCAACACACGCGGGTCGGCTAGGCCTTGCGCGGCCAATTTGTTCACCATCGATTGACGCACGGCACTTGAATCCATGCCCAAACCGGCGCGTACCCCGGCCATGGGTGCCATTGGTTTGGTTGGCCCGCCCGCTGGCGCCGAATCGGCCAATTGAACCGGAAAGCGGGGACGGGGCTTCACAACGCAGCCTGCGACCGCCAGGTACCCGCAGTTTGTGCCCAGTATTTCAGACTGTCATGGTCCGTCAGATCGGTTTGCAAGGGTGTTACCGCCATGTGGCCAGTGGCGGTAGCGTGAAAATCGGTGCCGTCTGCGCCGTCTTTGGCAGGGCCGGCGCCGCCTATCCAATACAACAACTCACCCCGCGGACTCATCTGGGTGATGGTTTTTTCGGCGGCATGGCGCTTGCCCAAGCGGCAGATCTTGATCGGCTTGATATCTGCCACGGGCAAATTAGGAATGTTCACATTCAATAACCAGGGCCGCGCGCCAATTTGCTGTTGCTGCGCCATCATCAGCACCAGTTCCCGCGCCTTGGCTGCTGCCGCATCGATATGTTTCCAGCCTTTTTCAACCTGCGAAAAAGCAATCGCCGGAATGCCGAACAAGTAGGCTTCCATGGCCGCCCCCACGGTGCCGGAGTAAATGGTGTCGTCGCCCATATTGGCGCCGTTGTTGATACCCGACACCACCAGGTCAGGCCGGTAACCCAGCAAACCGGTTAAGGCCACATGGACGCAGTCGGCCGGGGTGCCGTTCAAAAACCGGAATCCGCTGGCCGCACGCGTCACCTGCAAAGGGGTGTTGAGGGTCAGGGCGTTGGATTTGGCGCTGTTGTTTTGCTCGGGGGCAATCACTTCTACCTGCGCCACATCTTTCAGGGCTTCGTACAAGGCAATGATGCCGGGGGCCTGGTAACCATCATCGTTTGAAATAAGTATCTTCATGGGGTTCAATTTTGCAAGGATTGTAGGGTTGCGCCGACCCACAAGGGCCTATGATGCGCGGGGAAAAAGAATTCCTGAAATGCTGACACCGAAATGTCTGTGGTTATTTTGGGGTCACCTTCGAGAACAAACATTCAACAACCCTTTGCCCTTTTGGAGCCCTCGAATGCATGCCTGGATTTGTGAAAACCCCGTCGGGATTGATGCCCTTACCTGGAAAGAATTGCCAACCCCCATGCCCGGACCGGGCCAGGTGCGGATCGACATCAAGGCGGCCAGCCTGAATTTTCCTGACATCCTGATTGTCCAGAACAAGTACCAGTTCAAACCCGATTTGCCTTTTGTTCCCGGTTCTGAATACGCCGGCATCGTCAGTGCCGTGGGAGAAGGCGTTCAACACCTGGCCGTCGGGCAAAGTGTGGCCTGCTTGTCGGGTACGGGCGGTTTTGGTACGCAAGTATTGGCCCCGGCAGACCGTTGCATGCCCCTGCCCCCCGGTTTTTCGCATGTCGATGCGGCTGCTTTCATCATGATTTACGCCACATCGCATCACGCGCTGGTCGATCGCGCGCAGCTGCAAGCGGGTGAAACCGTTCTGGTGCTGGGTGCAGCAGGCGGCGTGGGAACCTCGGCCATCCAGATCGCCAAAATCAAAGGCGCCAAGGTGATCGCGGCAGCCTCGTCGGATGAAAAATGCGCGTTGTGCAAGTCCATCGGGGCCGACATTACCATCAACTACAGCCGGGGCAACCTGCGCGAACAAATCAAAGAGGCCACTGGCGGCAAGGGCCCCGATGTCATTTATGACCCGGTCGGTGGCGATTTTGCAGAGCCTGCGTTCCGCTCGATCGGGTGGCGTGGCCGTTACCTGGTGGTCGGATTTGCATCCGGGCCCATACCATCTCTGCCGCTGAATTTGACGTTGCTGAAAGGCGCTTCCATCGTCGGTGTTTTTTGGGGCGATTATTCACGTCGCGAACCCAAAGCCAATGCCCTGATGATGCAAGAACTCGCGCAATGGTATGGCCAGGGAAAGATCAAGCCGGTCATCGACCGAACCATGCCCATGGCGGAGCTCAAAGCCGCCTATGAACGTATGGGAACGCGGGGTGTAATGGGCAAGCTGGTGATGGTAAACCCCTGAATTTCGCCAGATTTTGAGGAAAAAGTGCACAATGACTTTGGTCACGTGGCTTAAAATCCCGAAATCGAAGTAACCCACCAACGCAAAACGCCACCGCCATCCATGCCAGAAGACAAAAACTTCGTTGGATTTCCTGAGATCAATTTCAAGGAAGAAGATGTAGCCACCCGCCCGGTGCCGCTGCATGAAATCCCCATGCAGGCGCGCATTGACCGCGAGATGGCCATCATCAACCACTACCACGGGCGAATTGGCAAAGCCATTGACGTGTTCTGGGGCCACCAGGATTGTGTGGAATATCTGCAAAAGCTGATCTTGAGTGGCGGCGACGGTTTCGACAAGACCCGCGTGGGTTTCAAGCCCGAGGTATTGGCGGCACTGATCAACCTCTCCAACTTGCACGAAATCTCCTACCGATAACGCAAACCAGCAGGCTAAAGAAGCGAATAGACGGACTCGATATGCAGACCAAAAAAAGCCACCCGAGGGTGGCTTTTGTTTTGGCGGAAACGGAGGGATTCGAACCCTCGATGAGGCTCTACACCCCATACTCCCTTAGCAGGGGAGCACCTTCGGCCACTCGGTCACGTTT
>JANOVW010000263.1:0-2422 GCA_031417575.1 Rhodoferax sp.
CCGCCTTGTTCGCCACAGCCCGTTTGTGGGACGATGGCATCATCGACCCGCGCGACACCCGGCGCATCCTGGGCCTGTGTTTGACCATCACGCAAGAGGCTGACCAGCGTAAATTGCACGGTAACACCTTTGGCGTAGCGCGGTTTTAATTCCGTTCCCAAATCGCCGCGATAGGTCGTTGCCACTCCTAGCCGCACTAAAGTGCTGTCGTCGTCCTTGCGCCTACTCTCGCGACGATTTGAAAACGGAATTTCTTTGGAAACTGAACGATGTCGTATAACAAAATCCTGATCGCCAACCGCGGTGAAATCGCCCGCCGGGTCATTCGTACCGCCCGTCAATTGGGTTACCAAACCGTCGCCGTTTACAGCGACGCAGACTGCAACGCGCCGCACGTGGGTGAAGCCGACGAGGCCGTGCATCTGGGGGCATCCGCCGCCAGTGAATCGTATTTGTCGGTGGCGAAAATTCTGGAAGCCGCCCGCAAAACCGGTGCCGATGCGATTCACCCCGGCTACGGCTTCCTGAGTGAAAACGCCGCCTTTGCCCTGGCTTGCCAAGAGGCGGGTCTGGTCTTCATCGGCCCGCCTGCTTCGGCCATCGAAGCCATGGGCGACAAGGCCAAAGCCAAACGCCGCATGATCGCCGCGGGTGTGCCGTGTGCGCCCGGTTACCTGGGTGAAAACCAGGATGACGATCTTCTGATCAGCGAAGCGCACAAGCTCGGCTTCCCGCTGCTGGTGAAAGCCGTTGCGGGCGGTGGCGGGCGCGGCATGCGCATGGTGCGCGAGGCGGCGCAACTGGCCGAGGCCATCACCAGCGCCCGGCGTGAATCGCAAAGTGTATTTGGTGACGGCACGCTGATGCTGGAGCGCCTGATCGACAACGGCCGCCATATCGAAATTCAAGTGTTTGCCGATGCCCATGGCAACGCGGTGTATTTGGGTGAGCGTGATTGCACGGCGCAACGGCGACGGCAAAAAGTGATTGAAGAAGCACCCTCGGCCATCGTCAGCCCCACCATGCGCGAAGCCATGGGGCGCGACGCGGTGGCGGCAGCGGTGGCGGTGGGCTACCGGGGCGCTGGCACCGTCGAATTTGTGGTCGACCAGAACCTGAAGCATTACTTTCTGGAAATGAACACGCGTTTGCAGGTCGAACACCCGGTTACCGAGATGATCACCGGATTTGATTTGGTGGCCTGGCAGTTGCTGGTGGCGGCAGGCAAACCACTGCCGGTGCAGCAAGACCAGATCACCCTCACCGGGCACGCAATTGAAGCGCGCCTGTATGCCGAAGACCCCTACGCCGGTTTTGCGCCCCAAACCGGCGCCGTGGCCTGGTGGCGGCCCCAAGCCGCGCTGCACGGTGCGGTGCGCATCGACGATGGCATTGTGGAAGGCTCTGAAATCACCTCGTTTTACGACGCCATGGTGGCAAAGGTGATCGTGCATGGGGCGACGCGCGACGACGCGATTCGCCTGCTGCGTACCGCCTTGGCCAAAGCGCCTTTATTGGGCCTGCGCAACAACGGGCGGTTTTTGGCAGATCTGGCCGACCACACCGCGTTTCGCACTGCCACCATGACCACCACGCTGCTCGACCAGTGGCTGGAAGAAGGCCACCCCATCTTGCAAAGGCCCGTGGCCGATGATGCCGCCTGGAGCCTGGCGGCCGCCGTGTTTGCTTTGCAAAATGGCTCTGGCTGGCGGCCCAACAGCGTGGCTGCATTTGATGTGGCGTTGGTGTGTGATGGCCAAACCCGTAGCTTGCGGGTCGATACAGGCCAGGCCGGGCGCGCGCAGGTGTCAGGCAGCCATGGCACCACACATATCGCGTTACCCGATGGCTTGGTGGCCTTCACCACCGCCCTGCACGGCCAACGCGGCCAGTTTCGTTACACGGTGGAAGGTGTAACGCGCCAGGCCATCGTTGCCCTGGTCGGCGCTGACATGCATTTGCATGTAACCGGCAACAGTTTTGTATTTGCCGAAGCCTCGCCCTTTCCCGATACGCAATCTGCTCTGGACCCGCGCCGTTGTGTGGCTCCCGTCGCCGGGCGCGTTACCCAAGTGCGTGTGGCCGAAGGCGCTGCGGTGCAAGAGGGCGATGCCCTGGTCTGCATCGAAGCCATGAAAATGGAAATGTGGGTCAGCGCCGGGGTAGCAGGCGAGGTGGCTGCGGTGAACATCGCCGTGGGTGACCAAATTGAGCTGGGCAGTGTGCTGGTGGAGCTGAAGCCACCCCTCTAAGACTGGTGTTGGGACAAGTCCAAACGCGGCTGTTGTATAATGCGAGGCTTAGCGGCTGTAGCTCAGTTGGATAGAGTACTTGGCTACGAACCAAGGGGTCGTGGGTTCAATTCCTGCCAGCCGCACCATAACAAAAGTGTTATAGAACAACAGCTTAGAGATCAAAAGTC
>JANOVW010000264.1:0-3002 GCA_031417575.1 Rhodoferax sp.
TTGAACATGCGGCTTAAGGTGTTGAAGCGGCCAATCAAAAAACCCGCCGGAATGCCCACCAGCGCGGCCAGGCCAAAACCCACGGCGACGCGTTCGAGCGACATCAGGATGTTCCAGCCGATGCCCTGGTCGTTCGGGCCCTTGCGGTAGAACGGGTCGCTGAACACCTGCACGGCTTGCTCAAAGGTGGCCAGTGGCGAGGGAATCGCACTGCCAGAGGTGACCGAAATCAGGGCCCAAATACCGACCAGCAGCGCCAGGCCACCCACCGCCGGCAGTACTGAAGCCGCAAAGGCCGACAAACCATCTGCCCAACGGCTGCGCCAACTGTTTTGGGGCGCAGCAGGGGTGGCGGGCGCCTTGTGGGATGGGGGTGTTTGCGTGGCAGCAGGTTGGTCAGGCGCAGACAACTGCGCTGCCATTGCCTTGACACCGGGCTGCAAAGCGTCGGATTCGGGGGCTGGACCCGGGCCCCAGGGGCCATGAAAAACGGCACTGACCATGGTTTTCTCCTTCAATTTCAAGCAATTTCGAGTTAACAAAAAGTCAACAACACGTTAAAACGCAGGTTAAAGCGGTTTTTGCAAAACGCTGCCGATCAAGCCGCTGCGCTGCTGACCTTGAAGCTGTCGGCATATTTCTTCGGGTCTTTGCCGTCCCAGATCACGCCATCCATCAGTTTGGAGGTTCGCATCCAGTCTTTGGGAACCGGTGCTTTGGCGGCGGTGGCGGCCTGTTTGTACAGTTCGGTTTGGGTGACCTGTTTGGCCACGGCGAGGTAGTCTGGGTGGTCTTTGAGCAAACCCCAGCGTTTGTGTTGCGTGAGGAACCACATGCCATCGGAGTGGTAGGGCACGGTGACGGCCCCGTCGTTGTAAAACTTCATGTAGTTGGGGTCATCCCAGGTTTTGCCCAAACCATTTTGGTAGCGGCCCAAAATGCGCTGGTTGATGACATCCACGCTGGTGTTCACATAACTCTTGTCGGCCACGGTTTCGGCCATTTTGTTTTTGTTTTGCAGGCCCGCGTCGATCCAGCGGCCCGCTTCAATGATGGCGGCCGTAACGGCGCGGCAGGTGTTGGGGTTCTTTTTGGCGAAGTCGCCGGTGGTGGCGAGCACCTTTTCCGGGTGGTCTTTCCAGATGTCTTGTGTGGTCTGTGCGGTGATGCCAATGCCGTCGGCAATGGCGCGGTGATTCCAGGGTTCACCCACGCAGTAGCCGTCCATGTTGCCCACGCGCATATTGGCCACCATCTGGGGTGGTGGCACGGTGATCACCTTGGCGTCTTTCAACGGGTTCACACCATGGGCGGCCAGCCAGTAGTACAGCCACATGGCGTGGGTACCGGTGGGAAATGTTTGGGCAAAGGTGTATTCGCGTTTGTCCGTGCTCATCAGCTTGGCCAGACTCGTGCCATCCACCGCTCCTTTGTCAGCGAGTTTTTTCGACAAAGTGATGGCTTGGCCGTTGTGGTTGAGCGTCATTAAGACGGCCATGTCTTTTTTCGCGCCACCAATACCGAGGTGGGAGCCGTAAGCCATTCCCAGCAACAGGTGGGTGAAGTCGTTTTCACCGTTTATCACCTTGTCGCGCACGCTGGCCCAACTCGATTCCTTGGAGGGCACAATCTTCACGCCGTATTTTTTGTCGATACCCAGCACCGAAGCCATCACGATGCTGGCGCAGTCGGTCAGTGGAATAAAGCCGATTTTGACTTCTTCTTTTTCGGGTTTGTCAGAACCTTGTGCGTACACAGCGGCACGCAAGGCGGGGTCGATCACGAGTGCCCCTGCGGCGGCGCTTTGCAACAAGGTACGACGGCTCATGGTGGGTTCCTTCGTGGGGTTCAAGGGTGTTGAAGTCATGATGAAGTCCTTTGACGGGTAAAACAAAATAAAAAAGGCGTCCGCATCAGGCCTGTCCGCGCCTGAAAGCGCGGCAAACCTCATGGGGACGCCTTTGTCCTGAAATGACACCGCCCACCCGCCGTTGGATGGATCGTGTCAACTGACCTGCAATGGTCTTGCTCTGAACCTTGCAATCGCCGTGCCAGGTTTTCAATGGGTTGGTCTGTCTATCTTGCCTAAAAACCTGGCTTTTTCATTGAAAATTGCTATATATTAAGTAGCTATTAGTGCAATTAATTCATAAACAATCGGCATTA
This sequence comes from Rhodoferax sp., assembly GCA_031417575.1. GTDB lineage: Bacteria > Pseudomonadota > Gammaproteobacteria > Burkholderiales > Burkholderiaceae_C > JANYCG01. The sequence continues at coordinate 2,167 of JANOVW010000264.1, forward strand.
TTTTTGAAAATTATCAAGAGCATGCACACATTTTGTGCGCTGCACCAATTTGTGCAGCCATTTGTGCAGCCGCCAGAGGTCTTCACGCGAGCAATTCGGCCACGTCCAACATGCGCTGGGCCACTTCGACCAACTTGAGGTTCTTGCTCATGGCGGTCTTGCGCAAGCGCTCATAGGCTTCGGTTTCGCTCAAGGCTTGGCGTTGCATCAGCAGGCTTTTGGCCCGGTCAATCACTTTTCGGTCACTGAGCTGCGATTTGGCACTCGCCAATTCTCCGAGCAAGGCTTGTTCGTGTTCAAAACGGGCCATGGCCACGTCCAGAATGGGGCGAATCCGCTGGGCTGACAAACCGGCCACGATGTAAGCCGAAACCCCGGCCGCAACGGCATGACGCACGTCCGAGGTGTCATCGTCATTGGTAAACATGACGATCGGCCGCCGCTCATCGCGCGTCGCGACCACCACGTGCTCCAGTGCGTCGCGGGCATCACTTTCGGCATCCAGGATGATCATGTCGGGTTGCAATTGCCGAATGCGCTCGGCCAGAAAAACATCGGCAGGTAACACCGCCACCAGGTTGTAGCCGTTTTCCAGCAGGCCAATCCGCAAATGGCGTGAGCGCTCAGCCAACGTTGCCGCCAGCTCGTCATCGGCATCCTCAGACACCAAATCCGGTGCCACCACCACAATTCGCAATGATTCTTTCATGTGCTCCGGTTACGCAAGTTTCAGGCCAGCCGAGTGCTTGATGGGGGCACGGTGGGCAAGGCATGAGGTCCTTCACCTTAAACTTGTGCGTTATGACGATCGTTCACCCTAAAAATCAGCCCGGTTG
>JANOVW010000265.1:0-2781 GCA_031417575.1 Rhodoferax sp.
GCGTCTCCGCCTTGACCTCCCGCATCCGCCCTGGCCGTTACGCAGCTCGGCGGATAGTGTTGCATGTGTGTCCTTCCACACGGTCGAAATTGACGGTGGTTGGCGAAATTCAAATGTGGCGCTTGGTTCAAGTTCGCATCATGCCCTGAATACCGGCCCCGGCTCGCCAACTACATTGGCGCTGGCCCTGACCCCGCCACAACCCAAAAAGTAAACCGAAACCGATCAACCCGCGAAGCGCAGGAGGAAACCCAAGGCGGCTGCGGGAGGTAGAGAAGGAGCCGCACGCTCAGGCCAATGCAAGGCGAAAAACCGGTTATCGCGGCGGGTGACACGTACGCAGCCGCCTTGGGTTTCCTCATGCGCGCCCGCAGAGACGCGCACAGCGGTAAGGGTATTTCTCGCCTGCAAGCTCACAAAATACCGGCACGTGCCAGGTTCACACAACGCGAAAACACACCAGGCCCAAGGTGACAGCTTCACCTTAAATCGTTCGATACACTCAATCTAGGCAACTTCAATTTGGCAAGCAGCATCTCAACTAAAAGCAGGAGACGACATGACAACAGCAACAGGCATGGTTCAGGGCAAAGTGGTGGTTATTACCGGCGCGGGCGGGGGCATTGGGCGCGACTTTGCGCTCGCGTTTGCGCGCGAGGGTGCGAAGGTGGTGGTGAACGATATTGGTGCTTCGGTGAGCGGCGAGGGTGGCAGCGCGGGCCCGGCGCAATCGGTGGTGAATGAGATCAAGGCCCTGGGCGGCGAAGCGGTGGCCAATACCGACAGCGTTTCAGAAGCTTTGTCGGCCGGCAAAATCATCCAGACCGCGCTGGACACCTTTGGCCGGGTTGATGTGGTGGTGAACAACGCCGGCATTCTGCGCGACCGCTTCTTTCACAAAATGAGCGTGGACGAATGGGACGCGGTGATCAAGGTGCATTTGTACGGTGCCTACTACGTGAGCCGCGCCGCCGCCACCCATTTCAAAGAGCAAAACAGCGGCAACTACATCCACATGACCAGTACCTCTGGCCTGATCGGCAACTTTGGCCAGGCCAACTACTCGGCGGCCAAGCTGGGCATCATGGCGCTTTCCAAATCCATCGCGCTGGACATGCTGAAGTTCAACGTGCGCAGCAATTGCATTGCGCCGTTTGCCTGGAGCCGCATGATCGGCTCCATTCCCACCGACACACCCGAGCAGCAGGCGCGGGTGGACAAAATCAAACAGATGACGCCGGCCAAAATTGCCCCGCTGGCGGTGTGTTTGGCCAGTGATGCGTCGGCCGATACCAATGGCCAGGTGTTCGCCGTGCGCAACAACGAAATCTTTTTGATGAGCCAGCCGCGCCCGGTGCGCAGCGTGCAGCGCTCCGAGGGGTGGACGCCCCAATCCATCGCCGCGCATGCGCTGCCTGCCCTGAAGAAGAGCTACTTTGACCTGGACCGCTCGGCAGATGTGTTCAGCTGGGACCCGGTTTGATTCACATGACAACAACCCCCCAAACCAACGCTTCTGCCGTGGCCACTGGCATCCTCGCCCAACATACCGCCCAGCTGGATGCAGGCACGTTTCTGATCCAGCGCTGCAAGGCCTGTGGCAACGCCATTTATTTTCCGCGCGAGGTGTGCCCGCATTGCGGCTCGGGTGATATCCATTTTGTAGCGCCTGGTGGAATGGGAACGGTCTATTCGACGACAGTGGTCCGCAGGAAACCGGAAGCCGGTGGCGATTACAACGTGTGCATCGGCGAGCTCGACGAAGGCGTGCGGCTGATGAGCCGTGTGACGGGGGTAGTCCCTGATGTGGTCAAGATTGGCATGCCGGTGCAGGCGCGGGTGGAATTAACGCCAGCGGATGTCCAGCCAGGTGGCCAAGCGGATGGCAAAACCAAAGGGCGCGTGGTGTTTGACGCGATGCAGGGCGCAGCGCACCCTGCGGGCACGGACACGGACACGGACACGAGCACAGGCACAGGCACAGGCACAGGCACAGGCACAGGCACGGGTAAGGGCACCCCAAGCCACTTCGAACGCATCTTGCAGGCCCCGGCGGTACAAACCCCCAGCCCCATGGCCGCCCTGCGCGGCAAAACCGCCATCGTTGGCGTCGGTACTTTCGGCTTTGGCGAAGCCCACGGGTACACCGACATGGAGCTGCTGGCCAAAAGCGCCTACGCGGCCGTGGCCGACGCGGGTTTGACGATGCAGGACATCGATGGCCTGTGTACCGCCAGCACCACCTCGACCATGTGGGCGCTGCCGGTCACCGAGTATCTGGGCATCAACCCGAAGTTTGTCAGCGGTACCATGATTGGCGGCAGCAGCTTTATTGCCCACTTGCTGCCGGCCATCCACGCACTCAACAGCGGCCAGTGCAATGCCGTGCTGGTGTGTTACGGCAGCGTGCAACGCACGGCGCAGTTTGGCCGTGCCGAAGTGGCCAAGGCGCGCAAGTGGCTAGACCCACAACCCTACGAAACGCCCTACGAGCCGATGCAGCCCCTGAGCGCCTACGCACTCGCGGCCGCGCGCCATATGCACCAGTACGGCACCACCCGGCGGCATTTGGCTGAAGTGGCGGTGGCGGCACGCGGCTGGGCGCAACTGAACCCGCAGGCCTTCATGCGTGACCCGCTGACGATTGACGACGTGCTCAAGGCCCGCATGGTGAGCGACCCGTTCAGCGTTCGCGATTGCTGCCTGGTCACCGACGGCGGTGGTGCCTACGTGCTGGTGCGCAGTGATCGCGCCAAAGACCTGCAACAAAAGCCGGTTTAC